>CALHBW010000117.1 GCA_937930625.1 uncultured Saprospiraceae bacterium
GTCCTAAAAGACTATCCACTTAAACTACCTTCTAATAAAGAAGACATTGATGAACGACGAATTTTGAGACACCCAGACCTACCCCAATTTTCTTACACTATTTTACCATAACTGTCGAAGTTATTTTATAAGTTTCACTAACGGCATTCGATAAACCATTTGCATCACTTACTGTAACACTATATTTACCTATATCTAAGTCATTTATCTTTGAACTTGTTGCGCCTGTACTCCACGTATAAGTATAAGGTGGAATACCTTCTGATGCAAATACTTCTGCCGTACCACCTACCCCACAGTAAGTATGATTGACAGCGAGAGATATTGGTAAATCCGGTACTACTCCGTAAAGACTACGGTACATAGTAGAACCCCCAACAGGCGTGACGACACCTGTAGCCGACATCATTTTACCGTTATTAGTAGTTGCACCTCCCAAATTACCTGATTGTAGGTCTTTATCTGCAACGATAATACTAACTATATGTCCTTCTATCAGTTGATTAACTTTGTTTGTCCGAGTGAGCGCAAAATCTAATGTTATTTTACCTCCGCTAATATGGTGATTCTCAACATAGTGCGTAGGCTGGAGTGCTGATCCTATTGTATCTAACATGATACTGCGACCTGGGACATGCTCAAATTCAACACTTCCGTTGATACCATGTGTATTGATTGGAGCATTTGCTTGAATATATAACTCGTAAGTAGTTTCTTTGATGCCATCTTCAGTGTTAACCGCCACTTGTTGCAAAATATAAGTCACCGAACTTGTATCATAGCTGTATGAGAGATTCCCATAAGACTCACCATAATTTTGTACCACTACGTCAAGGTCATCTCCGTCAATAATGCCATTTCCGTCTGCATCCTGATGCTTGCTGTTGATGTCTCCTATACTTTGTAACCAATTTGGAGCCGGTTGACCTTCAAATATAGTAGTCGCATTCGGACGTATATATCCCTCAAAGCCGAAGGCTAAACCCCAATAAAGTGGATCTATTTCATTGACTATACTGTCATTATTTAAGTCTCCGGGCCAAACTAAACCTGTACAAACACCTGCATCTGTGTTACAAAAGTCTTCCCAAGGAGCGTCAAAGTTATTGCCGTCACTGATGTTGGCATTATCCGACCAAGTTGAAAAAGAGCAAAAAAACGAAATGCTACCCGGATAGCAGCCTTCAAATTGATTGTCGCGCAAGGCGATTTGAGTTAATTGATTTAAATCTCCAAGTTCAGCAGGTAAAGTTCCACTAAACTGATTCGCAGCCAAACTTATTTCTTCCAACTGAGTTAAATTGCTAATATTATGTGGAATAGAGCCTGAAAATTCATTATGAGAACAGTGAAAATTTTTGAGATTTGGGAGATTTGCGATTATATCCAAAACATTACCCGTAAATTGATTTGATGAAAAAGTGAGATGTGTCAAATTGATTAAGCTGGCAAAAGATGATGGGATGACACCGGAAAAATTGTTTCCTCTTACATCAAATCCTTCCAAATTGACTAAATTTCCAATTTCAGTAGGTAAAGTTCCACTGAATTGATTGTGAGAAGCCCAAAAAATTTCGAGATTTTGAAGATTTACGATTATATCTAAAACATTACCCGTAAATTGGTTTAATGAAAAAGTGAGATGTGTTAAGTTATTTAAATTTCCAAGTTCGGGGGGAATGTTGCCACTAAACTGATTCGCAGCCAAACTTATTTCTTCCAACTGAGTTAAATTGTTAATATTATGTGGAATAGAGCCTGAAAATTCATTATGAGAACAGTGAAAATTTTTGAGATTTGGGAGATTTGCGATTATATCCAAAACATTACCCGTAAATTGATTTGATGAAAAAGTGAGATGTGTCAAATTGATTAAGTTAGCAAAAGATGATGGTATAACACCCGAAAAATTATTTCCTCTTATATGGAATTCTTGCAAATTGATTAAATCTCCAAATTCAGCAGGTAAAGTTCCACTAAACTGATTGGAATCCAAATACAATATTCTTAATTGAGTTAAGTTGTTAATGTTTTGTGGTATAGAGCCTGAAAATTCATTGCCAACAGCCAAAAAATATTCGAGATTTTCGAGATTTACAATTATATCCAAAACATTGCCCGTAAATTGGTTTAATGAAAAAGTGAGATGTGTTAAGTTATTTAAATTTCCAAGTTCGGGGGGAATGTTGCCACTAAGCAGATTGCTTTCGAGTCCTAAACTTATCAAGTTATTTAAGTTTCCAAGTTCAAGGGGAATACTGCCGCTAAGTTGATTGTACTCCAGTCGCAACTCTATCAAGTTATTTAACTTTCCAAGTTCAGGGGGAATGTTGCCGCTAAGTTGATTGTACTCCAGTCGCAACTCTATCAAGTTATTTAAATTTCCAAGTTCGTGGGGAATGTTGCCGCTAAACTGATTACCAGACAAATATAAATGTGTCAAATTACTTAGGTTGCCAAGTTCAGGAGGGATATTGCCAGACAATTGATTACCGCTCATGTGCAAATACGTTAAATTTTCTAAATTGCCAAGTTCAGGGGGGATATTGCCATTGAGTTCGTTCTCGTAACAAAACAATACGGTTACACAGCCATTTTCATCCAAAGTCACTCCCCACCAAGTATCCATCGGCTGACTTAAATTCCATGAATTTGTCCAATTCGCTCCATCGGTTGAATTATATAAAGCTACAAGGGCGAGGGAGTCACTTTGACGACATGGGGGAGCGCACATACCTGCGCCTGTGGAACAGAAATCTTCCCATGGGGCATCGAAGTTGTTGCCGTTGGAGATACTTTGGTTCTGTAATTGATTACAAAGATTCACTAAATTGGAATCGTAACAGCCACTAAGCTGGTTTACATGTAATCTCAAAGAGCTTAAATTTGTTAAGTTGCCGAATTCCGGTGGAATATTGCCACTAAGCTGATTATTGTCTATAAATAGATATACTAAGTTGTATAAATTGCCCAATTCAGACGGGATAATTCCGTCAAGTTGATTATGGTATAAATGCAGACGTGTTAGATTACTCAAATTTCCAAGCTCTCGTGGAATATTACTGCTGAAGTTATTAGCCGATAATCGCAAATCAATCAAATTGTTTAAATTTCCAAGCTCTGTTGGGATATTGCCATTGAGGTTATTGTTGGTTAAATTTAATTTTGTCAAATTGTTTAACTCTGCAAGTTCCGGTGGAATACTACCACTAAACTGATTGTATCCCAAACTTAGATATGTCAAGTTACTTAAATTACTTATTTCATCTGGAATACTATCACTAAGTGTATTTCCTCTTAAATCCAGGTGTACTAAGTTACTTAAATTACCTATTTCTACTACGAGGCTTCCTGACATATTATTTCCAGAATTATTAAAAACATCAGAACAATCAAAATTTCCATCCATGTCAATACAGGTCACACAACCATTCTCATTTAATTGAATCCCATACCACCCATCCATCGACTGACTTAAATCCCATGTATTAGTCCAGTCTGCACCATTCGTGGAGCTGTAAAGAGCTACAAGTGCGAGGGAGTCTATCGCTCTGCAATTTGGTTGACATCCGGGTCCTACACCTACTGCACACCAAGCTGCTGTCACCTGCTCCACATCTGATGCAGTCAAGATGCCGTCATTTTGTAATACTTGTGCAACGGTTATGGATGCTGTACGAGCATCGTCAAAGTTGGCATTGGGAGCTAATGTAGTCAGGTTGAGATAGGCGATAGCGAAAGCTTTTTCCATTCCGATGTCTGCGATATCGTAAGTATGTCCATTATCATTTGTTCCTGTACCACCTTCAGAGAGTAGATAAAACCAGTGATTTTGTATGCCACTATTGGTATGTACACCACCGTTGTCGGTAGGGTCTAGGTGATAATAGTTGCCGAGATAGGTGTCCGGTTGTTGGGTTTCCATAGTTGGGTCATTGGGGTTTGCCATATTTCGTAAACCATTTTCGGGTGGTAGCGTAAAGTCTGCACCGGTTATCCAGTCGTTGCTTCCCCTAATATATCTTTCTATTACTTCTCCAAAAATATCCGAAAAAGACTCATTGAGTGCGCCGGATTCATCTTGATATATCAGAGCAGAAGTGTAGCTTGTCAGAGCATGTGTGATTTCATGTCCCACAATATCCGGCGAGGTCCAAGGACCGAAATTAATACTATCACCAAGACCATAGACCATGTATTCACCATCCCAGTAGGCGTTATTGCCATTCACCAACTTACTCAGCATTGGTGCGCCGTTGCCATCTACACTAGACCTACCGAATGTATTAAGTAAATATTCATAAAATTTTTCGGTTGCGAAATGTACATCAACGGCGGCTGCGTCCATATCAAAATGACCGTCGGTATCGTAAAATGGTAAGTTCGTCTGACCTCTTGCATCAAATACTTGCATAACAGCCCCTATATCAACACTTTTCAAGGTGTGTTCACCATTGGCATAGCAAGCTGTAAAATTGACCGTACCGGAATAATTAGTTTCACCACTGGTCGGCACATCAGTACAATGGTATATTTTCTCTATTGTCTTAATTACTTCATTAGAATGAGCATCTACATATACTGCCCGACGACTTAGCGGCTGTATAGCGTATATATCAAATTTGTATGCCAAACGGCAGTTAGCGGCTTGCTGTGTCAACTGCGGGTCAATGATTACCAATTCACCGGAAGGGCAAAAGGTCGCGGAAAGGTTACGCTTCGTATATTTGAGTGCTTGTTTGTGCGCCTCGTCTTCCCAGGCGTACAAGGTCGCATCGGTATATTGAAGGGCAGTTTGCAAAGCCGCTTCCTCGCTTATGGTCGGCGTGGTGGATAGCTTGAGTCCATATACGAGGCTTCCGTTGGCGCGGCTTACGTGGTTGTTCTTTTCGTGCATCAGATAGACTGCCCATTCTACAGGCACACCCTTGTATATCTGTTGATAGCGATAGTGATGCTTGCCCATTTTGTTTGCCTTATCCGAAATGGGTTTTAGCTCATCTTTTGTTCCAAGTCCTAAGAGGGTTTTGTTTTTTGCTAACTCTGAAGCTGATATACGTTCCGATTGCTCGAAGAATTGCCATGTCGAATTTTCTCTTCCTGACAAATATTTACCCAATGCTTTTTGTTGGGCGTGGAGTTGACCGAAAACTGTACAACAGATTAAAATTTGGATGATGATTTTCATAACAATTTAGTTTATTGGTTATCGTTTATTGTTTTTTATAAAGTTACAGGTTTTACATAAGTATTTATTTAATTTAGAATCAAGTCTTGTTTTTTATCATTCATTTCAAGCTGAATAAATTAGTTCTATTTGATTCCACCATTTTCTAATCACATTTGCAAATCTAAAGGCTTATTTTTATATTTTTTTATATAAAAATTCTTGCAAACGACTGATTTTTATTATATATTTGATTATAAATAACATTGATTATCAAATAATTAAGCTAAAAAAATGACTAATAAAACGACTGCCACAAATAAGGTGAGACCGATTCTTTGTATCGAACTTTTGAAGACTTTTTCACCAACTGAACTGAAAAATTTAGAAAAAGTGCTGTCTTTTGAATATTTCAATACTGACGATTGGATACAAAAACTGTTAAAAGCATTGGAAAAACATGTATTAAATTCCGGTGTGTTTGATGATGAAAAACAATGTAAAGTATATCAGGAAGTTTTTGAGCATTTACCTACCCCCGAAGGAGTATTGAAAAAAAATGAACGTGACTGGCTCAATAAAAACCTCAATAAATTAATACGTATGGCAGAGCTGTTTTTATCCATTCAGGAACTTAAAAAAAATAATTACCATAAATGTGATTTGCTTTACCCTGAATTATTGGCGCGTAAACAATATCAATTATTCAACCGACATATCAACAAAGACAAAAAGACACTTGATAAACGAGACAATAAAGGAGTTGAATATTATCGTCAAAAGTATAAAATAGAAAAAGCGGTACGCGACTATCTTTACCAAAGTGGAAGGTTTCTGACCAAAGAAGATAATTTGTCAGACTTAATACAAAATTTGGATATGTACTATGCCTTAGACAAACTGGCTCTGTATATAACGGCACTTTCTATGAGACACGTTCCGGATAAAGGAAAATATGACCTCAGTTCAATGGAGACAATTGCCCCATTATTGGATTTACCTCAATACATTGACACTCCATTAATCGTACTTCACAGGGCTACTATAAATTTGATGAAAACAGAATCCGAAACGGCATATTTTGATTTATTAAACTACTTAGATCAATATGAACCAATAGTTCCGACAGATGCGTTAAAAGGTTTTTATACTGTAACAGTAAATCATTTTGTAGGACAAATTACCCGTGGGCGATTAGATTATAATGGGAAAATGTTTGATTTATATAAAATAATGGATAAAAAAAACTTACTTGCTGACAAAGATTTTATTCCGGTGGTCAAACTCAAAAATGTAGTTACAGTTAGCTGCCGTGTAAAAGAATATGAATGGGCAACAAATTTCATTGAGCGTTATCGTATGTATATCAGGGAGGACATTCGTGATAGTGTTTGTCATTATAATCTTGGTACCATAGCCTTTCACCAAAAAGATTATGCGACTGCACATAGTAAATTTATTCAGGTAGGAAAAGTGAATCGAACTTACGATATCAATGTCAGGGCAATGATTTTAAAGTGCCTTTACGAAAAAGAAAAAGACTATAATGATTACACGATGCAGTCATTTCGTTCCGCAAAACAATTTTTTAGAGAAAATAAATCATTACCCACAAAAACCAGAATGAGTTACACCAATTTCATCAAAATACTTATCCCTCTTTATCGCCTTCGTCACGACATTAATAAAACTCAAGCTGATATTGAACGGCTCAAAGAAAAACTAAACAAACAGAAAATCAATAGTCATAGAGGCTGGCTCTTAGAAAAAATACAAGAATTAGAACACAAAATAAAGTAAAACCAAACCAAAACGTTCCGTATCTTTACCCCCATGTCCGACCTACACACCAAAATAGAATTTTTAAAAAGCGTAGGACCGCAACGTGCCGACTTACTCAAGACGGAGTTGGGCGTATTTACCTTTGCGGATTTGCT
>CALHBW010000118.1 GCA_937930625.1 uncultured Saprospiraceae bacterium
ACTTGTCGAATTTAAACACAGAAAATAATCGCCGATAGATAAGAATTATATCAAAGGAAAATTTGGTGCCATTCCATTTATCAAAGAACGAAACGAACTTGTAAATATCTAAAAATCAATGAAATGCCAAGTAGGAAAAAGGGTGAATTTGATTTTACAGCTTATGTAGAAACCTTGAAGTCCGCCAAAATAAGCGATGACAGAAAGCCTGAACACAGCAAGCCGCGAGAGTATTTTCTTATCGTATGCGAAGGTGAGCGCACCGAACCCAATTACTTCAATGCCTTCAAAGAACGCTTGCCTAAAGACATGTTGGATACGATAGATATTCGCGGGGAAGGCAGCAACACTATTGATGTCGTAGAAAAAGCAATCGAATACCGCGACGGGCGCAATTCCTCGCGTATATACCGCAAAACTAAGGCGGCGCGAACTGGAAGTATCGCGCTACGTCACGAAACAAACTCCCTCAAAGCCCACACACCGTTCCCGTTCAAAATGCACCGTAGAACGACGCTTCCAGCTCGTTCCTCGCGTATATACCGCTAAACTAACGCGGCGCGAACTGGAAGTGTCGCGCTACGTCACGAAACAAACGCCCTCAAAGCCCCCACACACCGTTCCCGTTCAAAATACCAGCGCGAGTAAGAGAGGAAAAACACCCGCATCCCAACTCGTTCCAGCATCCGCCAACGTTCGAGTGGGAGAACATCTTCGTACTCGCCGGGGTAGCCTACGAGGTCGATGCAGCAGGTTTGCCCGGCTTTATTGACGACTACGATGTCGATTTCTACGCCGGCAATCGGGTAGGCGCGATAGAGTTGGCGCACGTCGAAATCGAGTAGTGTATCGGCGACTTCCATCATAAAATCATTGGGTGGGGCATTGGGCGTGAGGGCGGTGGTTGAGTTGCTTTGTCGTAGGCTGTTGACGTAATCGAACACAAGGTTTTGAAAGTTGAATTGTGCGGGGTCGAAAGACGTATATACACGTTGCAAGACCCGCGCCCGCGTGATGCTCACATTGAACACATCCGCACGATTAAGGTATTGAAAAGCAGACGAATGTGCGGCATTATCCAAGACAAAAGAGAGTAGCATCACGTCGCGTTCTTCGCCCTGAAAATTGAAAGGCGTACCGACCAAAATACGGTGGCGTTCCAATTGCTGTGCGGAAAATCGTTGGCTGATTTGACGTTGTAGATAATTGACTTGCTCGCGGAAAGGCGACAAAATCCCGATGCTCTGACACAGGCTGTCGTGGATAAATTTTTCCTCCGTCATCATGCGTTCCACTTCGTTGAGAATGGCTTCGGCTTCGATTTTATTATAGCCCGTTTTGTAGCGTTTGCCGTCGGTTGGGTGGAGGAAGATATGTTGGTGACTTTGGGTGGCAGGTGTGGCGGTCATTACTGTGAGGTGATTATCGTAGAATCGCCCGTTGCTGAAGTGGATAATATCGGGCATACTGCGGTAATGCTCGTTTAGAAATTGCACCTGTTCCTGACTCGGTATCGTATCAAATACCAAATCCAATACGCTTTTTTCTCGATAATTAAGTAATTCATTATCAATATCTTGCAAATTATTTTGTGTGTAAAGTAATTGTTGTTGCTGTCGCGAAAGAAATGATAAATGCCGCAATTGCTTCGGGTCGCCGACGATAACGGCGCGTTTGGCGCGTTGCAAAAGCGGGAGAATACTCGCCGTATCACACTGCGTAGCTTCGTCAATAATTACTAAGTCAAATGCCTCTTTTTGAAGGGGTAAAACGGTGTGAACTTCTGACGTATTGACCGTCCAAATGGGAAATGTGTCCAGTATTTTCCGAAAATCAATATCGCTGAAAATGCCTTCTTTTTTGTTGCCTGTACGAGCGCGAATGGCTTTGAGCAGTTTTTGAACTTCGCTGCGATATTTCCCTAAACCCTCATTCAAATAATACGCAAATGACTCCTTCACCAATCGCCGCGTCAATTCCTGTCGCTTGATGACGAGTTGTTCGATATTGAGCATTAATTCCCATAGCGGAGCTTCCTTTTTAAGTCTTTTTTGAATGGTTTTTATCGGAAAGTATTTTTCGAATGGTGCTAAATTTTCTGCGTTTAAAAATTTAGCAAAACGCCTCATAAAATCATTGACCTCCAATAATCCGTGTTGTTCTTGGTATAAAATTCGCCCTTCCTTACGTTCGATTTTCGACCAGATTTCTGCAATTGCTTCTTGCCTGTCAAGTTCGTATAATAATGTATTGAGTTTTTCTTGTAACTGTTTGATTTTTAGCGGATAACTATTGGGCAGCATCCCCGAAAGTAAGTCTTTCAAACGAGCTTGGAGTGCCTTTTTATAGTCTTTGTTGGCAGCATTGACGACAACTTGTGCAAGCCCGAAATCGCGTTCAATTTTATTGGCAATGACATTGACGGCTTGGTCATTTTTAGAAGCAATCAAGACCGACATACCACGCGTCAACATTTCCACCGCGAGTGCCGCAATCGTAAAAGATTTACCCGTTCCCGGCGGACCGACGACGAGCGTTAATTCATTTTTAAAAACAGAACGAAACACCGCTTGTTGGCTCTCACTCAGCGTGACGGGAATCATAAATTCGCCTTCAATTTTGAGGGGTTTCGATTTATTTTGCAAACCAAAAATACTATGAACGGGGCGCGAAAAATCATTCCCTTGCGCCATACTTTCCAACTCGGTGAGGATGCCGCGTGAAGCCGTCGATTTTTTCATCACACCCACACCTATTGCCGGAATGAGTTTGAAATTGCCTTCTTCCACCGCCGTAGAACGAATGGCTTTTACCGCAGCTTGGTCATAGACATTCGGGTAGCCTTTGAGATCGTCGAGGTCTAAATCGGGGAAGAAGCGTTGGAGTTGTTCTTCTATCATTGCCATTGCCGTGAAGCCGATAATTCCCTTTGGTAATTCGGCGGAAAGGCTATCGTAAATATTTGATTGTGAGTCAGTTTCGGCAGTTCGTAATAAAGAAACGACAGAGGGGTTGAGCAATACATTTTCAGTATCAATACGGAGAAAAGCGATATTATTTTTCCATGTTAATGTTGCTTTATACAAAAAAAGCGGCGCGAATACGTCCTGTTTTTTACCCAAAAAACGAGCCGCACCATGTACGAAAAAGGCACAGCAGTACAGCGTTTGTTCTTTGGAGTAAACCGCTAAATGTTTGCTGATTTTTTCCGCCCATTCGGTATCGACAGGGTAGGAGCGAAGGGGGCTTTCGAGGATTTCGGCATTATCCAAGAGGTGTTGGTGCAAGACTTTATTACCGTAAAAATTGGTGAGATTCACGGTACGAAAATCTGCCTGATAACAAGCGCGATAGTATGCGGTAATTTTGTCTAACATGCTCAACGGTGGACGGCAGACGGTTGACGACTGACGGGGAGTGTTTTCTGATTTAACTGTTACAAAAGTAATTTTTTAAATGGTTTTGACAAAATATTTTGTTCGGTAGAAATTTTAGATAAAATTTATTTGGTGTAATTTATTGATTTTTAAATTATTAAAAATAAAAATTATGAAAATTTGATGACTTGAGAACTTTTTTTTCTCCCAAATCGTATTTATCCATACAATCAGAAAATTAACATGACATTTACAATATACATATCAAATTCAATCATCATTAATAGAAATTTCATTAGAAATAATGCGATTCATCTAAACGGATTTGTTGTGTAATCACAGTGAGAAAGCGTTTTTGCTTCAAGCCCTTTTAGATGTAGCGTCTAAAAGGGCTTTTTGTTTTTGGTATCGTAGTATCGTTGTGTTGTGGTATCGTAGTATCGTTGTGTTGTAGTTTCATAACCACAACACCGCGAAACAACGACACCACAACACCAAGCAGGACGTATAACCGGCGTGTCTGATACACACGACTTAGGTAAGGGTTGAAAATGCAGGTTCGAGTCCTGCTGCGTCCACA
>CALHBW010000119.1 GCA_937930625.1 uncultured Saprospiraceae bacterium
GAGTTGCAATTTTGTATTTTATTCATAATCAAAAAGTTAGATGTTTTGTGCGGCATTGGTTTTCTATCGTTCGGAAGATGCTGAAATAAATTCAGCAAGACAGTTGATTTTTGATTTTTTAACTCATGTATAGTAGTATGAACGGACAGTTATTCTTGATAATAAATTACTCATTATCAAGAAATTGCAAAACGAATAACGAGTACACGAATAACGGCTAACGGCACTACTCATTTACTCATTTCAATCAAATGAATATACAGGATAAGAATACCAGCCCACCCACCCAATACAAAAAAGGTGACAAATACGTCGTTCCGCCCGAAGGCTCTCTTGGGCTTTTGGCACTTGGTTATCAAGGCTTAGTAGCTTGGCGCAAAGCACAGGCAGAAGCAAAACAAAAAGCAGGAGACATCGAAGTAGAGGCAGAAACCATCGAATTACCTATTGGTACAGATGAATAAACCCTGCCTTTTCCATCCAAAACAATCATTAAGTGGAAGTACAAATTCAAGTGTCAAGTTCAAGTTCAATAATTAATTCACTTTCAGTGAATTACGAAAATGAAAGTGTCGCTTAGTTCAGTCCACCCACTTACTTTAAGTTAAAAAACGCTTGTCGTCTATCGTCATATCAATTGCCGTCTGCCGTCAACCGTTCACCATCTACCGTACATGAAATCAATTGCAAACAAAATACTCATAGTAGGTTGGGGTACAGCCGATTGGAAAGTTATTGACCCTATGATAAAAAAGGGATTCTTACCCAATGTTGCCAAACTCCTTGAAACCGGAGCGCGCGCCAAACTCGGCACCCTCGACCCACCCATTCCCACTGCCAACTGGACGACCATAAATACCGGCAAAGCTCCCATCAAGCATAGCATACACACCTTCACCCAACCGGGCAAAGATGCCAATACGCCCATTACATCGAAAGACCGACACGCGAGTTTTCTCTGGGAAATTCTCTCCCGGAACGACATGAAAGCGCATCAGGTCGGGGCAGTTGCCACCTATCCGGTCACGCCAATCAATGGGGTATCAGTCGCAGATTTATTTTTTGAAAATATAGAAACCGCTAAGGCGGAACATTTGGTATTTCCTGCGGATAAATTTGATGCTTTTAATGAAATAAAAAAACAAGCAGTATTAGATGCCCAAGCCGAATTCTACTCGTGGAATATTGCTACTGTGCAAGATTCAAAAGTGCGATTTGATGAATTGAGTACCATTGTAAAAGAATTTTTGGCACATAGTTTTGCCACTCAAAAAATTGCATTAGACATTCTCGATAATGAAGAATGGAACTGCTTGAATGTCTATTTTAACCGTTTTTCAAATATCGTACACAGCTTTACCGAATTTAGTTTTTCTAAAAATAAAGACCTCCCAAAACAACTCCATCAAGCCTTCAAGGAAGTACTGTATAAGTGCTATCAGTTGTTGGATAAAATGCTCGGTGAACTGCTCGAAAAAGTAGGCGATAAACCCATCGTTATGCTACTCTCACAAGGCGGTTTCATGCCTTACAAAAGCTACATCGACAAGCTGACTTTCAATGATTCAACCTACGAATACAATACACAAGGCTTGCTCATCATGCGCGGCAAAAAAGCCTTTGAACGTGAAGAACTCTACGCAGTTACCGGACTGGATATTGCCCTTACCGCTACTGCGCTGTTGGGGCTGCCTTTGGCAAAAGATATGGACGGAAAGCCGCTACTTGCGCCAAAGTTTTTTGAACGTATCAATAAACTTACTGAAACCTACGAACCGGAAGGTTCAAATGGGAAAGCCAAAGATGGTGTTGTCCCTGTTGTCATCCCTAATTACGAAAAAAGACTGCAACAACTTGGTTACGTGACCGATAAAATTGCTGAGAAACAAACATATTTCAAATCCAGAGTAAAAATTGCTTCCGGTCTGCAAGCTGAAGTGATTCCTTTTTTAGAAAAATTATACAGAAAATATCCCAAAAACAGTTGGTACGGCGGACGTTTGGCGGGTTCATATTTGGCGACCAATCAAATCAAAGAAGCCGTAGATATGTTGGATAAAGTCATTCATATCGGGCATGAAATTCCTGAATTGCATATTCTTCGCGGCAATTTATTTTTAATGGAAATGAAATATCGTTCTGCCGCCAAACAATACGATATTGCAGACAAAAATGTAGGAAAAATTCCAAATTTGTACAACCAAATAGCTGAAGGTTACGGCAGAATTCAACAATGGCATTTAGCGGAAAAATATTTTGAAAAGGAAATCAAAATCAATCCGCATCCTGCTACATACTTTGCATTGGCGATGAGTTTCATTCAGCGAAAGATGGCAAAAAAAGCCATTCCCGCGCTTGAAAAGACCGTCGAACTCGCCCCGACTATGGCAGTAGCATGGTATCATTTGGGGAATGGTCGTATGCACACAGAAGATTATCAAGGCGCAGCCGACGCCCTCGAAGAAGCTAAAAAATACAACCGTGACCCGCGCCTCGCACAGCAGATTCAGCAAGGCTTGATAGTACTATATCGTGACCGCCTCGACCGCAAGGATAAAATCAAGGAAATGCAGGATGCTTACGAAAAATCTATCGGTTCACGAGGTACGATTACCATTGTATCAGGCTTGCCACGTTCGGGTACTTCGATGATGATGCAGATGCTCGTCAACGGCGGTATGGAAGCCTTCACTGATGGCAATCGCGAAGCTGACGACAATAATAAAAAAGGATATTTCGAGCATGATGCCATCAAAGCATTGGCGCAGAATAAACAAATACTCACCCAAGTCGGTGATAAAGTCGTCAAGATTATTTCGCACCTGTTACATCATTTGCCACATGTTTATAAATACAAAATTATATTTATGGATAGGGCAATCGAGGAAGTGATGAACTCCCAACACAAAATGCTCGGCAGACTCGGCAAAGAACGCGGCGAAGACAAACAAAACTCTATGGCACTGCTCAAAACTTTTGAGGATAGCCGTAAAAAAGCTATCGGTTGGTGCAAAAATCACCCGAAATATGTGGAATATACACTCGTACCTTACCACGATGCTGTCAATGACCCAATGAAAGCTGCTAAACAAGTGAACGAATTTATGGGCGGTCATTTAGATGAATTGAAAATGGCAGCAGTAGTTGACCCAACATTATATCGTGAAAAAGCTGAAACGTGCTGATGTGCTGATGTGCTGATGTGCTGATGTGCTGACATTTTTTACATACTAATAAAAAGTGTTTACGCTCTTGTATCAACATATATACATCAGCACATAAAACTGATTATCAATTTTTTTTTAAATTATACTATGCCCAAAGTTGAACGTTTTGAAGACCTCAAATGCTGGCAAGCAGCACGCGCATTAGTTAAATTTGCCTATGAATTAAGCGAAAGTGAACCGAAGCTAAAAAAAGATTGGGATACTAAAAGTCAATTCAGAAGAGCAGCATTATCTAGCATGAATAATATTGCAGAAGGTTTTGGGAGAGGTACAAGGAAAGAGTTTGTTAGGTTTTTGGATATTTCACAAAGTTCTGCAAGAGAAGTCAAAAGTATGGCGTATGTATTTGAAGATTTAAATTACACTACGTCCGAAAAAATAGAAGAATTGCACGAGAAAACCGATGCTGTTATGGCATTGACGCTTGGTTTTATCAAGCATTTAAAAAAGAATATGTAACGTACTGGTGTGCTGACGTGCTCATGTACTGATGTGCCGATGTATTCATGTGCTAACCGTGTGGATGTATTGATTTGTGAATATGTTGATGTCTAATTTTCACATCAGTACATCAGCACGAAAAACGTCAGCACGTCAGTATGTCAGCACATCAGCACGAAAAAACGTCAGTACATCAGCACGTCAGCACATCAGCACGTTATTATGGCAAAAAGATTTGCAAAAAAAATACTATGGATAGGCTGGGATGCAGCCGACTGGAAGGTTATCAATCCGATGATTGAATTGGGGTATTTACCCAATTTAGAAAAAATGATTAACGAGGGCGTTATGGGTAATTTGGCAACGCTCGACCCGCCGATGTCCCCTACCCTATGGACAGCGATGTCTTGTGGCAAACGCCCATACAAGCATGGTATTCATGGCTTTACGGAGGTTGACCCTTCGGGAGAAGGTGTGCGCCCATCGTACATTACGTCGCGCAAAGTAAAGGCAATTTGGAATATGATGATGCAAAGCGGGATGAAATGCCATCAGATTGGATGGTGGCCCAGTCACCCTGCCGAGCCGACAAATGGCATCTATGTCTCCAATTTTTTTCATAAGGCAAATAAATATAAAAAGAAAGGCAGACCAAAAGAGTGGCCCATGAGCAAGGGCAGTGTGCATCCGCCTGAAATGGAGGAAATCTTCGCTGATTTGCGTATCCATCCGAATGAATTGACTGCGGCTCATATTGCGCCCTTCATCCGAAATCTGGATAAGATGGATATGAAAGATAAGAAGATGCAGCAGTTGATTAATTCGGTCCGCAAAATCACTGCCGACGCTGCTTGTCTTCAAAATGCGGTTACTTATGTCTTGGAAAATTACGACGATTGGGATATGACTTGTGTGTATTTTGATGCGATTGACCACTATGGTCATGGTTTTATGAAATATCACCCACCGCGTCGTCCGCACATTCCTGATAAAATTTATAAACACTTCAAAGATGTTGTTGCAAGTGGTTATCAATACCATGATATGATATTAGGTCGTTTGTTGGATATGGTGGATGATGAGACGGTTGTGGTCTTGGTGTCCGACCATGGATTTCACCCTGACCATCTGCGTCCGAAACAATTACCCATCAAAGAAGAACCCGCTGCACCCGCGCTCGAACACAGTCCCTACGGCATTATCGTAGCCAAAGGACCGGGTATCAAGAAAGATGAACTTATTTACGGCGCAAGTTTGATTGATATGTGTCCGACTTTGTTGGCGATGTTGGGCTTGCCTGTTGCGCGCGATTTTGATGGCAAGGTTTTGATGAATTTGTTTGAAGAACCTATCGAAGTCGATGTGATTGATTCGTGGGAAGATGTACCCGGCGAATGTGGTCAGCACGATAAAGAAGCGACAATAGACCCCGAAGCTGCTAAGGCAGAATTGCAGCAGTTGATAGATTTGGGCTATATCGAAGACCCCGGACCAAATAAGGAAAAAGCGATTGAACGTACCGAAGAATATAACAAATATTTCTTGGCGCGCGCCTTTGTAAATGGTGGCAGACAAGAGGATGCTCTACCACTTTTTGAGGAATTGTGGGAAGATAATCGCGATAATGCGCGTTTCGGGATTCGCTTGGTAAATTGCTATATGGATGTGGGTATGTTGAAGGAAGCAAGAGAGATTGTGGATGCTATCTTTGAATTAAAAATCAATGATTCGCCCAATTTAAATGTATTAAGTGGGACGCTGTATTTACGCGAGAAAAAATACAAAAAAGCAGTCAAGGAATTTGAAAAAGCCTACGAACAAATACCAAAATCACCCAATATAAATCTCCAATTGGCTCAAGGTTATATGCGCCTCAACAAATTCAAAATGGCACGCGAAGCCGCGAATCGCGAGTTGCACATTAATTACGAAAACCCTGAAGCACATCGTATTTTAGGAGAAGTTGATTTGAAGAAAAAAGATTACGAAAAAGCTGCCGAACATTTTCTCGACGCACTTGGTTTGCGTTATCACAATCCACGAGCGCATTATGGACTTGGTAAGGCTTTATTCGAAATGGAAGATTACGAAAATGCGGCGCAGGCATTGAGTGTGGCATTGAAAATTTTCCCAAGATTTGAACAGGCACGTAATCTGTTGATTCGTCTTTATACCCATAAAATCAAAGACGAAGAGAAAGTTGCCGAATTACAAAAAGAACACGAAGAAATCATTCAAAGCAGTAAAAAATTACCCATTGTGTCAGGTTACAAACGCGGTGGTTCTTCGGTAGTCATGCGAATGTTGGAAATGGGCGGTGCGAAATTATTTACAGATGATGCGAAAAAAGCCGACGAACACAACCCACATGGCTATTACGAATACAGCAAAACATATGATTTGCACCACAACAAGAATTTCGTCAAAATGATTGGTGAAGACCAAATCTTGAAAGCATATGCCAGTCAGTTACCGTTTTTGCCGCGCCATAATCAGTACCGAATCGTATTTGTAGAACGTGATATGCAGGAAATTTTGCAGTCGCGTCATGCCATCAGAGTCGCACAAAAGAAAGCCAAAGCAGGTAATTTCGATATGATGGCATTCGCCAAACTCGGTATGCGAATGGAACGCATCAACAAATGGCTCAACACTCGCCAAAACTTAGAAGTCTTGCGCCTACAATACAAAGACATCCTCGAAAATCCGGCAGCAGCCGCACAGAAAATCGCTGATTTTTATCCTGAACTCAATTTGAATGTGGAAGCCATGACGAAGGGAGTTGATTTGGAATTGGTGAGGAAGGAGGAAGAAGTGGTCGCATAAAATAAAAGCAGGTTTAGATGATTTTGAAAATCATCTAAACCTGCTCTTTTTTATTCAATAAGCAACCTCTTTAACTCACTCCTTCCTTACTCATCATCTGCTTAATCGTATTTCTACCAAGCTGATACATATGCACCTCATCCGGTCCGTCGGCAAGTCGTATAGTACGCCCATAAATCCAGTATCCGGCAAGCGGCGTATCTTGACAAACCCCCATACCGCCATGCGCCTGAATCGCTCTATCGACCACATTACAAGTCATTGTCGGTACGACAATTTTAATCATTGCCACTAAGTCTTTTGCCTCTTTGATACCGAATCTATCAATCTTATCCGCAGCCGAAAGCGTCAG
>CALHBW010000120.1 GCA_937930625.1 uncultured Saprospiraceae bacterium
ACAAAAATAGGGTAGGCAATTATACCAGAGTTGCAAGGCGAATGCTTTAGTCTAAAGTGAGTATTTGAGTGTTCAAACACCGATTTTTTATAAAAATATTCGCCTTGCAACTATCTCCCTATTTTACTCGAACACCTCCAAAACTTCAAATAAGACAAAAAAGCCCCTTGAAGCCGAAACTCCAAGAGGCTGATTATTTATACAAGTCTGATTTTACGATTTGGGCAAGCAATTATTCTACAACTAACTTGATGAACTTCTCATCAAAGTCTGCAATAATAACTGCTACATACATTCCCGGTTCCAAGTTGGAAATATCAATTACATTATTGGCGTCTTCAAGTTTCAAGACTTCTTTTCCTGAGATATTGTGGATAATAACTTCGTCTATCGTGCGACCATCCAAGCCGGATACAACGAGGAAATCACTCGCAGGATTTGGATAAACATCAATCGTACTGACTGTACTCGCTGTGATAGTAACCGTAGGAGAGTAAGCAGCTGTACCATCAAAATCTATCTGTTGTAAACGATAGTAGTTCAAGCCACGATAGGTATTATAATCCGTGTAAGTGTATGTTTGTACAATATTAGAATTGCCGTTGCCCTCTTGCCAAGAAATATTTTCCCAGCTAAGACCATCTTTACTACGCTGAATTTCAAAGCCTTGATTATTCGTTTCTGTAGCTGTTTCCCATGATAATACAGCCGTTCTGCCTTCCAAACGAACATCCATATCAATCAGTTCGGTAGAAAGTGGATTACATACTACTGCCGCGGCTTCTGCTGCATCACAGTCAAGATTGGCAGCTTGTACTTGTGCCATGATTTGTGCGGCATCAGCGCACGTTGAGCCGTCGGTTTGAACGAATTGATCGAAGTTTTCATCTTGCGTAAGTACACACATAATCGCAACGGCACAGTCCGTAACGACATGTTTGAACATTTGGAACTGTCCGCAAATATCCATTAAACTGGTCAATCCCTCAATACTCGTCAATTGAAAATTAGCAAATATGTAAAAACTTCCTTGAACAATCATCAAGTTTTCCAAACCATCAAGACTAGTCAAACTCAGGTTGTCTCTAATATCAAAATCACCACCTATGGATTCAAGGTTATCCAAACCCGCCATACTGGTAATACCGTTGCTCTCAATATTCAAGAAACCCGCAATAGCAGTGATACCTTCCAAGCCTGTGAGTGACATGAGCATAGGGTTAAAACTGATATTAATACTTACTACACTGGTCAGAGAATTTAGTCCGGTAAGGCTCGTAAGTCCGTCATTATTCAGGATAGAGAGATTTTTACCGATAAACATAAGTGCATCCAAGCCCGTTAAATCCGTCAATGAAGCATTATTGAATATCGACACTGCAGCATTCACAGAGGTCAGCATATCCAGACCGTCCAAGCTAGTCAGCAGAGGATTATGTTGAATTCTCAAACTACCACCAACAGATGTCACCTGCAAACCCGATATATCCGTAATATCCGAAGGACTGCCTACACCTGTCCCCCCAATAAGTAAATCGCCCGATATATCCTGACACATTGGATAATCTGCAACAAAATTATCAACTTGAGCTTGTGTAGCTAAAGTCACATCCCCTAAGGGGCATTGTGCTTGTGCCTGATAAACGAATAGCGTCAAAAGAAAAAAGATAGGTAAAAGTACTTGGTTCTTCATAAGAAAATGGTTTATATGTAAAAATACTATTTAATTTGAAAACAATCTACCATTAAAGTGCAGTATGTGAGTCACGTATGTATTTTTTATTCATTGAATGTATTTTTAGGGGACTAACTTTCATTTTAATATTGTTTTGTTGGTAGCAAAACTAATCATTATTTATCTATAAATGAGTTTTTTGTGACAAAAACTTTGCATAAAAATTACATTATCATGTTACTTTTTGAAGAAAATACATTTTAATGTAGTAAACCCCTCTAAAGGTCACTATGAAATCCGCGCTATTATCTTAACTTTGCATCAATAATGAGTGAATGAGCGAATTTTGAATGAGTGAATGAATTTTATTATCGCATTAAGCATGAGTAAAAAACAGTACAAGAAAAAAAGAGCCAATACACCTAAGTCGGAAACCCCGACTAATAAAAAGCGTGTCATCACCACTCCTAAGCAGGAATCAGAGCCTAAGAAGAAAGTGGTCCAAAAAACTGTCTCGCGCTTAGGTGGCGGACGTGCTACTATCACCAAGCATGAAGGAGAAGAATTACTCTACGGACGTACTAACTATGTATTAATGGCAATAGGTGTAGGCTTGATGTTACTGGGTTATCTGCTGATGACCGGTGGCGCACAGCCCGATGCCGAAACTTGGGATCCCAATATCATCTATAATTTCCGACGGGTAACGCTCGGACCATTTCTTGTCTTAGCCGGTATCGGCGTCGAAATATTCGCTATCTTCAAACAGAAATAACGATGAACGGCTGACGGTAGATGGTATTGTCTGTCGTCACTTGTCTCGCCTCTCTCGTCACTTGTCATGGAATTACTTAAAGCATTGATACTCGGTATTTTGCAGGGTTTGACAGAATTTTTGCCCGTCAGCAGTAGCGGACATATCGAACTTGGTAAAGTATTACTCAATTACGACCCCGGAGACAATGAGTATGAACTCCTTTTTACAGTCATTCTTCACTTTGCGACGGTATTGAGTACCATCGTCGTTTTTCGAAAAGATATACTGGAACTCCTGCGTGGTTTTTTTCGTTTTGCATGGAATGAAGAAACAAAATTTGCCGCCAAAATCTTACTTTCTATGATACCCGTTGGCATTGTCGGCGTACTCTTGGAAAAGCATATAGAGGCACTTTTTGACCGCAAGATTGTGTTGGTAGGCTGTATGTTGCTTGTTACGGGCGTATTGCTGTACCTCACCAAGTATGCCGAAGGACTTCGCAAAGAAGGACGTGCGGTGACATTCAAAGATGCTATCATTATTGGTCTTGCACAAGCAGTGGCAGTCTTGCCCGGTATCTCGCGTTCGGGCAGTACGATAGCAACGGGCTTATTATTAGGTGTGGATAAATCAAAAATTGCGCGGTTTTCATTCCTGATGGTCTTGCCGCCGATTATTGGAGCTACTTTATTGAAAGTCAAAGATTTGGCGGAAGCTCCACCGGCTAATTTTGATGTGATGCCACTTTTAGTGGGCTTTGTTGCTGCATTTTTTTCGGGCTTATTGGCTTGCACCTGGATGATTAATTTGGTCAAAAAAGGAAAGCTCATCTATTTTGCTGTTTATTGTTTTATTGTTGGAGCAATTGCGATTTTCGCCGGATTATTTATAATTTAGGCACTACGGTCAATATGTTCGCCAAATTGAAAATTGATAATTGAGAGTTGATAATTAATTTATTTTTTATTTCATAAAAAACTTAAAATTAAATAATTACAAATTATAAAATAAAATTAGTTATCAATTATACATTCTCAATTCTCAA
>CALHBW010000121.1 GCA_937930625.1 uncultured Saprospiraceae bacterium
TGGTGCTTTGGCAGCGAAGGCAAAACAGGCTGACCGCGAACTCCGTAATGACTGCTTTAGCTGTCAAGTACATTGGGGTGCGATTCGTTTTGTACCCACTAATATTCTTGATTATCAATATTTTACGAATTTTAAATTAACTTGACGATATTATATTTTAAAAAACAATAATATATTCGTGTTTAGAATGAAATATTTTCTCCGAATTTGGGCTAAAACTCGTCTGACATTTTCAAAATCTACCGATGATATCATGTTTTCCGACAAAGTTTAAATGTCTGACGAGTTTTAGCCCAAATTCAAGCCCAATGCTGTCCATTATTGAATAAAAATTAAAAATGAGCATGGGTACAAAAACGAATCGCACTCTCAGGCGACAGGATTAATGCACAATTATTTTATTATCAATAATTTATAAAATAAAAACAATTAAATTCGTTTTGCAGAAAAATTAAATTAAAACATGGATACAACTCGCCTGACATTTTGAAAATGTCCGCCGAGTGGGCTTTCCACTAAATTCCTAGATGAGCCAATAAAAACAGCCCACAGTCTATCATATTTTTGATAAGACTGTGGGCTGTCGTATATATTGCGTTTGAATTTTACTAATTCACACGTTTACCTTCTTGGAAGTGAACAACTTGTGCTTCTGCAAAGCGTCCAATGATATTTCTATCCATAAAAGTCTGCGCTTGTATTTCGTTACGGAAATCGCCTATCATGTACAGGTACTCTCCAATCATCGTTTGTTGTACAGTTACAAAGGCAAACTCACGGAAAATCTCGTGTGTTTTGGGCAGTGGACTTGGCGCACCTATCAACTGTATTTTGAAACCCGTATAATTCGCCGGAAGTCTGATGGCTCCTTTGCCTTCTGAAGCGACTACACGCGGCTTGCTCGGCGGCGTAGGTGTTGCAGGTTTGGCATCAGCATCGGTGACCGGAGCAGGTAGATTCGGCGTACTTGCTTCTTCTGCGTCGCGACGCGGTGTGGGAAGTGTAACTTTGTCTTTTGCAGTCTCTACGACTTCTTGAGTTGTCGTCTCTACTGCCTGCTCAATACTGCGTGATGAAGGATAGGTTACGCTGGTATTAGGTTGAGTTGTTTCTTGCTCGACTTTTGGTGCTTCCTGATTTGTGCGTGGCGCAGGAAGTGTGGATTTTGGAGCAGCTTGTCCTTTGCCGAGTGCAGGTTTTTCGACAGAACGGCTAGGTGCTTCGTTGGTCTCAAATTGCCCCTTTTTGACCTCTTGTGTTGTGTTTGTTTGTACTTTTGGTTTCGGCAATTGAGCATCGGCAGGCACTTGAATCACCTCACCTTCACCGCGCATGATACGCTCTTGCTCGGCTGCGCTTGTGGTTGTTTTCGGTGCTTGAGCATCTGCCGGAACTTGGACAACTTCGCCTACGCTTCCACCACTCATGATGCGTTCTTGTTCTTCTGCGCTTAATGTTGTTCTTGGCGCAGCAGGTGTGGTTTTTGGTGCGCTTGGAGCAGTTGTTTTGGGTACTTGGGCATCCGCCGGAATTTGAATGACTTCCCCTTCGCCGCGCATGATTTTTTCCCATTCTTCAGCATCAACACCGGCTTTGTCAGTTTGTGCTTTGGCTTTTGCTACATCGTCAGCTACTTCTTTTGGCGGGAAGCCACCTTCAGGTACTTTGATGACAGAGTTTTCCAATTCTGCCAAAATTTCGTCCATGCTTTGCTCCATCATTGAACTCGCCAATGAACCTTGATTTTCTTCATCAACTGCCAATACCTGCAATACCTTGAACTCTGTACGGCGGTTTTGAGCGTGTTGGTCTTCTGTACATTTTTGAGCAGGTGTTTTAGCTTTGTTGCAATCGCACTCTTTGAGTTTGAGTTGCATTTCACCGTAGCCTTTATAGCTCAATCTGTTTGGTGAGATTTTACCGGTATTGACGAGATATTCTACGGCAGATTTTGCTCTTTTTTCAGATAATATTTGATTGGATGCCTGCAAATCACGGCAATCTGTATGTGCGCCCAATTCGACGACCAAATTCGGGTTGTCATTCAACAGCCCCGCCAATTTGTCCAACTCCAATGCCGCCGTAGGCGTGATATTCCATTTGCTGTATTCGTACAAAATATTATTCACCTCAATAGCTTCTCCAATGACGATACGGCGCATATCAATATTCGCAACGAGTGTACCTGCCGAGTTTTCTGCAGTCAAATTGTCGGAAATACCCGGTTGTACATTACTCAAACCTTCAAAGCACAATAGGCAGCCATTTACATCTACATTCGCTTGCAGACGTTTGGTATAAAAACCTTCTTTTCGTATCAAAACGATGTATTGATTTCCTTTTTCAAAAGTATGCGAAAAGGTGTGTTTTTCGTGCTGGCGCAAAACGAGTTCGGGTTTCTTTTTCGTGTTATTATAAATTTCAATGGTCGCTCCGCGAATGGCATCAGTCTTCTCTACTGTTTCGTCTGTTTTGCCTTCTGCTAATGTAGCCTCAAAGATATATCCCGGCGACCTGTCCATTGGTATTTTAACGTAAATCTTATCTCCGGCAGCTTTACCTTTTGTACTTCCTTTGATTTCATTTTCCTTGAATCCCGCTTTGCTGGCTACAAAACGGTAGTCCATTCCTGCGGGTAATTGCATCTCAAATTGCCCCTCCATATTGGACATGGTGGCGTCGCCTTGCGGTTTATCGCCTGCGTATGCTGTTACGACGACTTCGTTGAGATAGCCTTGATTATTCGCAGCAAATGCGTAACCTTCAACGGTCACCATTTGCGCCTGTGCGCCGACTACCGCCAACACAAAAACAAATAATAAAATAAACTTTTTCATACTTGATAGATGAGAGACAAGAGACGTGAGACGTGAGAGAGGAGAGGCATGAGACGTGAGACGAAAAAAATGAAATAAGAGAAAAGATATATTTTTTATATCTCTTGTCTCATCTCTCGCGTCGCGTCTCTCTCCTCTCATCTCTCGCGTCTCAATTCTCCTGTCTATTTACTAATTTTTTTAACTGATAATAAATTAATGGCATTATCGGTAATGCCATTGACATTGGCGCGAAAGAATCGTGCCGTTTCGTCATAATATAAGAAAATAACAGGTGCTTCTTCTATGACGATGCGATCCATTTGTTGGTACATATCGTAGCGTTTCGCATCATTATTTTCATTCAGCGCAGCTTCATACAGCTTATCAAAATCAACGTTTTTGAAGCGTGTATAGTTGGGTGGCGCCGGGTTTTTGCTGTAAAATAGCGTCATAAAATTCTCTGCATCAGGGTAATCTGCAATCCATGAGGCACGGAAGAAATCTGCTTCGCCTTTAGACATTAATTCGCGTAATGTGGCAGATTGCATGAGTTCTATTTTTGTTTTGATGCCGAGGTCTTCCCATTGTCTGGCGATAAATTGGCAAATATCCAAGTAATCGCTGTTGGTGCGGAGTTCGATTTCGGGCATGTTTTTTCCATTGGGATAACCTGCTTCTGCGAGTAGTTTGGCGGCTTTCGACGGATTATAATCGTAGCCTTTTACCTTAGACACATCAAATGAAGGCAAACCCGCCGGTGCGAAACCCGAAGTCGCAGGTCGTGCCACGCCGTTGCGGAGTGTTTGGAGCATTTTGGCGCGGTCAAATCCGTAATTGAGGGCTTGGCGTACTTTTTTGTGGCGCAAGGGGCTGTTGGCTCTTTTGCCCGTAAAATCCATATTGATACCGAAGTATTCTGAATTGAGATAGGGCGATTTTTGGTATTGGAGTTTGCCTGTGTGTTCGGGCTTGAGTTCGCCTGTTTCGGTGAGCAATTCATCGGCGTAAGAAGATTCCAAGCCGGAGATGAAATCTAAATTGCCATTCATTAATTCGAGGTAAGCGGTATTCCTATCTGTCATAAAATTGACGCGTACTGCATCGACTTTCGGCAAGTCCGCTTCAAAGTATTTTTCGTTTTTGGTTAATAATAAAGCTTGATTTTCGAGCCATTTTGTAATTTTAAACGCGCCTGTACCAACGGGATTTGCGCGAAAGGCTTTACCATATTTTGCAATGGCTTCTTTCGGAATGACGCTACAATATTGCATGGAGAGTATGCCCAACATCGGGCGAAACGGACGCTTCAATTTCACTTGAAATGTATTGTCATTTATCGCTTTGAATGGTTCATTGTCTGCCACGCGGTCTTTGAAAATCCACGCGCCGGGAGAGTTGACGGTTTTATCCAAAATACGATTGAAACTATATACCACATCCCCAGCCACTACTCTCCTACCCTTTCCATCTGCAAAACATTCATTATCATGGAAATACACATCATCACGCAAATTGAAGGTGTAGGTCAAACCATCGTCGGAAATATCCCAAGTTTTAGCGATAGAAGGTTGTACATTGAGCTTTTCGTCAAGCTGTACCAAACCATTATACATGTGGTCAATCGCCCAAATATTCGTCTGACTACGCGCAAACGCAGGGTCGAGTGACGTGACAGCATTGGGCTGATTGTAAATAAAGATTTTTTTGTCGCCGGAATTATTGGTATTATTCGTAGCATCGCCACCGCAAGCAGTTAGCAAAATTCCGAATAATAAGCTGCAAATTCCAATTTGAATGTGAGCTAAATAATGTTTTGCTGGTATTCGCAAGTTTTCTTTAAATTGAATTATATATTTTAATTTCATTTTTGTGTATATTGAAACAGCGCAAAGATACAAAAAACGCAACGTGATTTTGTAAATCGCTTGTTTCAAAAGCAAATTTAACTATATGAGAGGAGAGAAGGAGAGACGTGAGAGGAGAGAGGAGAGAGGAGAGAAGGGAGAGGAGAGATGTGAGACATGAGAGAGAAAATTCTCTTGTCTCTTGTCTCACCTCTCTCTTCTCTCTCGTCTATTTAACTTCAATCATAAACGGCATACGCGCTTGTACGCCTTTCATATTTTTGATTTCTTTTGCGTATTTATAATACTGATAAAACTCATCGCCGAGTTCGCTTTTGATACGCGCTTGTGTGTATGCTTTCGCATTGTCTTTGCCCATAAGGTCATCCACAAGTTGCTGTATTGGTTCTTTCGTTTGCGGGTATTCTTTGACTCTATAGCTTTCTAAATCAGCAAGTTCTGCGGCTGAAGCGATAGCATCATTGAGTCCGCCGAGTTCATCTACGAGACCGATGGTAGCAGCTTTTTGCCCTGTCCATACGCGTCCTTGTGCGATTTCATCTACGTCATCTACGGTCATATCGCGTCCTTTCGCCACACGTTCTTTGAAGGTGACATAAATATCATCGACGGTTTGCTGAATGATTCGTCCTTCTGCACTGCTTACATCAAAAAACGGCGAACCAAGCGTTGCATATTGCCCCGTTTTGACGGTATCGAAAGTGATTCCGATTTCGTCTTTCATAAATTTATTGAGTCCTGGCAACATACCAAATACACCAATCGAACCTGTAATGGTATTGGGTTCGGCAAATATCTTATCGCCTTCGCAAGCAATATAATAACCGCCGGAAGCGGCTACATCACCCATCGAAATGACTACGTTTTTGCCGTCTTCTTTTGCTTGTTGCAGCTCACGCAAGATGACCTCTGATGCCAAGGCACTACCACCGCCCGAATTGACGCGCAATACAATTGCTTTCACTTTATCATCCTCACGAATTTTGCGAATTATCTTGGCGTAGCGGTCACCGCCGATATTGCCTGTTTCGCCTTCACCATCTACGATACTGCCTTCCGCATATACGACTGCAATTTTATCTTTGATGCTAAAATCGGTCTTTTTCTTAGCTACTTTGTGGTATTTTTTGATAGAAATGCCTTCTATCTTATCGTCTTCGTCCAGACCAAGTCTATCGCGCAATTCGTCGAGTACCTGGTCTTTATATTTTAACTCATCTACCAAACCGTAAGTCACTGCATCTTCGGCTTTTTTGATAGAATAGTCGTTGATGATTTGTTTTAATTCAGAAATGGATTTACCGCGACTCTCTGCCATATCTGCTAAGAATATATCGTAGCCTTCGTTGAGGTATTGACTGACTTGGAGGCGGTTTTCTTCACTCATATTGGTACGGCGGAATGGCTCGGTAGCACTTTTAAATTTACCTGCATAATACACTTGTGCTTTTATGCCCCATTCATCCAACATATTTTTGAAAAACGGCACTTGCGCTGCAAAACCCTGCATCCCCAAAGCTCCTACGGGATTGAGATATACCTTGTCTGCCACAGATGCCATGTAGTAGCCGCCTTGTGTGTAATAATTGCCAAAAGCAACGATGAACTTGCCGCTTGTTTTGAAATCTTCGAGGGCATCGCGCAGCACACTCATGGTTGCCATACCGCCGGAAGGTTGGGCAAGTTCCATATAGATTCCTTTGATATTATCGTCATCTTTTGCTGCTTCGATGGTCTTCAACATATCTGTCAAACCCAAAGGCGAATCATTAAATGAAGAGAAATCAAATGTACCCGTAGGTGCCATGTTGTTGGTTTTTTCGGGAATGGGATCAGAGAGGGTTAGCTTGAGTACGGAGTTGGCTTTTACATTCACTTTTTCTGCTCGTTTGCCCAAAGAAGAAGCAATACCTCCGAAAATGAATGTCATCGCAAAAATGGCAAGGAGTGTCCCTAAGCATGATGCGAATAGAAATTTAAAAAACTGTTGCATTTTATGTTAGTTGCGAGTTACGGGTTGCAGGTTTTATTATCGCAATCTGCAATCCTAACTTGGATTATATATATTTTTAATTTGTTTTTTGTTCTGTGTTTTTATTATTTATAAAATATAAGATAACCAAAACACATATTATGGTTGCAAATGTAAAACATCTATTAAAAAAGGCACGATTTTTTAGACAAAAGAAGGATTGACATAGAGGAAAAGCCATTTTCCGCAATTATGTTGTACTTTTGCAATGAGTAAATGAATACATGAGTAAATGTCAATGAATGAATTTTGAATGAATAAATGAATGAATCATTTTTAGCATCGGAAATCACTCAATTTGATTCATTCATTCAAAATTCATTCACTCATTCATTAGAAATCATTTACTCATTTCATCATCTACTCATTTACTCATTTTTTATCATGAAAAATCTCACTATATTTTTTACCCTGATTTTTACATTAACTGCCCAGAGTATTTTCGCAAATACCCATGATGGCATCAGTCGTATTCAAATAAAAGGAACGCTTGTTGGTTGTGCGCCCGGAGATAGCATTTATTTGTATCAGTGGTATGGTATTGATATGCGTCAATTGGAGATGACCACATTAACGGAGAAAAAAGGCATTTCTGATTTCACCTTTAAGCTGAATAATATCCCCGAAGGATTTTACGCTATCGGCACTTCACCGGAGAATACCAAGCCTTTGATACTTGGTACAGAAGCCAAAGTTACGGTTTCCGGCAATTGCGAATCCATCAAGGCAATGAAGGTGTCGGATTCTCCCGTAAATGAGTATTACCAAGACCTCATGCAAGAAAATAGTAATATCAATAATGAGTTCATGCGCTTGCTCAAGCAACTGCGTTCTGCTATGCGGAATCCTAAGTTGAAAATGCACGTTGATAGCCAATTTGCAGTCTTGGATGACCGTAGAATCGCGCTTTACGAGGAAGCAAAAAAGACCGCCCCTTTTATCGGCAAGTCACAAGCCTTGGTCACTTACCTTAGTTTTGTCAATAATCAAGGTGAATACAAAAATGAAGGTGAATATTTTGCAAATGAATACTTTAAATATGTCGATTTTTCGGATAAATCTCTACAATACACACCTGCGCTACTCCAACAAATGCAGCCTTACGCCAATACGCTCGCCCAAGTCGGCTTTGACCCTGCAAAACAATGTGAACATGTAGATGGCATTTTAAATAAAACATCAGCACATCCTGCTTCGTATCAGGCAGCACTTTTGGGTACGGTTATCGGTTTCTCAAAGGCGAAAAAGGATAAGACGAATTTTGTGAAATATGCTGAATTGTTTTTAGCTAAATATCCGAATTATGACCCCAAATTCCGTGAGAATTTACAAAAACAAATCAATCGTTCTAAAAGCACCATCGTCGGTGCAATAGCTCCTGAAATCAGTCAACAAACGCCCGATGGAAAGACGGCTAAATTGAGTGATTTGCGTGGTAAAGTCGTATTGATTGATTTTTGGGCGAGTTGGTGCGGACCCTGTCGTCGCGAAAATCCGAAGGTCGTAGCTTTGTATAATAAATATAAAGACCAGGGTTTTGAAGTATTTGGTGTGAGTTTGGATGGCGATAAAAAGCGTTGGGAAACTGCGATTAAAAAAGATAAATTGACTTGGACACACGTCAGCGACCTCAAAAAATGGAAAAGTGGTGCCGCCGCCGATTATGGAGTACGCTCTATTCCAACTACCATTTTGATTGACCAAGAAGGACGTATTCTGGCGAAAAATTTGAAGGGTGCTGCACTTGAAGCGAAGGTAAAAGCAGCTTTGGGGAAATGATGAAATAACGATGAATTATAAATGATGAACGATGAACAAATAAAATCATCGTTCATTATTTATCCTCACCAGACCTCTTAGAAAAGCCTCATTCGCATCACGCTGCCCGATAGTGACTCTTACACATCCGAGCGCGCCGAAGCTATCAGCGAGACGTACCATGACACCTTCTTGTAGCATCAATTCTTCAAATTCATTTGTAGGCATATCGGCTTTGACAAGAATAAAATTGGCTTGGGTTTTCCAATATTTTACACCTAATTTATCTAATTCGTTATATAAAAAATGCTTTTCGCGGTGAATCATTTCAACGGTTTGGCGGATAAATTCGTCATCTTCCAAAGCAGCGATAGCTGCTGCCATACTCAGCGAATTAATCATAAAAGGACGACGAAGCCCTTGTACATATTCCGCAATTTGTGGCGTAGAATAAGAGTAACCAATCCGCAAGCCCGCCAAGCCGTAGGCTTTTGAAAAGCTATTGATGCCAATCACATTTTTTCCCGCCATCACATAGGGCAAAGCCCGCACATAATCCGGCGCATCCACGTACTGAAAATAGACTTCATCATAGACCAATATCACATGGTCAGGCAAACTTTCTACAAGTTCATCTATCTGATTTTTAGGTAAATGTGTGCCGGTTGGGTTATTCGGACTGGTCACAAATATCAATCGGGTACGTTCATTAATTGCCGAAAAAATACCTTGCACATCTAAATGAAAATTATCACCGACTAATGGCACATCAACACCCTTCGCACCCGTTTTAGGGATGAAGCCTTTATACGCACTAAAAGCAGGGCTTGAATAGATACACTCCGTTCCTTCTTCGAGAAATGCGTTGAGGATAATTTCGATATTGGCTACGCCACTGTTTGTTGTTATGAATTGATTAGCAGCTAATTGTCCATTATAAAAATTTTCCAACGCCAATCGAAAATGCTTGTCCGTGCGGTCGGGATATTCGGATAAATTGTTGAGGTGTTTTTGTATGGCGGCTACCGCTTTTGGAGATGATCCGAGTTGATTTTCATTAGAAGACAGCTTATATATTTTTTTGCCTTCCACCTGAATTTCGTCTTTGGATTTCCCTCCTTTGTAAGCAATTTTTTGTTGTAGGTATGGTTTGAATGTTATCGGCATAAAAGCAATGAGTGAATGAGCGAATTTTGAATGAGTGAATAGTTATAATGCTACAATGCGTCAATGCGATAATGCTACAATGTTTTCTTTATTATCGCATTGCCGCATTATCGCATTGTAGCATTGTCACTTGACTACTTTTCCATGTTCAATTTCTTCATCCCATTCTACTTCATAGAAATATACGCCACGAGCCAATGTAGCTGTATTTATTACATGTCTTACAACGGATTGTACATTTTCCTGCATCATTAATTGACCATTCGCATTATACAGTCGAATAGTCGCTTCCTGCACAGTTCCCGGAAATTCGATACGCAGATTGTCCGCAAAAGGATTTGGGTAAACAAAAATGGATGTCTGAGTCGTCAAGTCATCTGTATTGGTGATGCCCAACGCGAGATTGACCGCAGCGAGGGCGTTAATTCTACCATAGCCGTAGGTATTATTTGGGATATTGGTGCCGGGGATGCCGCCACAATTTTCGTCTGTGAATTTTGCTACTGCCGACTGTTCAAGAATGTCTTCAATCTCTTCCACTTGTCCGGCGAGTTCGGGCTTGGCAGAGATAAGTAAAGCAACTACACCCGCTACGTGCGGACCTGCCATACTCGTACCGCTAAATGCCGCATAACCATCACCCAGAACACTCGAACGCACACTTGTACCCGGCGCGCTGATATTGGGTTTGAGGCGTCCACTGCCATCTGCTTCCACAGGTCCTCGACTGCTAAATCCGGCGATAGTATCATTGGGACGCGTCGCACCGACTGAAAAGCTATTTTCGTACATCGCAGCAGGCGTACTTACTGTACCGCACTGATTTCCTGAATTTCCGGCAGAAACTACGACTACGATTCCGGCACTTTTGACATTATTGACGACCTCTTCCATCACCTCAAAATTACTCGAATTGCAACCTTCTATCTCCGGGCAAGACCATGAATTGGCAAATACATGCGGTGCTTTTGTCGGGTCGGGATTTTCGCCGTTCAAATCCGTTGGCGCCATAAACCACTCGAAACATTCAATGTAAGTCGCGGGTGTTCCCCAGCCCTCTTCCATATTTCGGCAAGCTATCCATCGTGCTGCGGGGGCTACGCCGATTTGATTACCTGCACCATCGTCGCCCACCATCGTACCCATCGTATGCGTACCGTGTGTGTGGTCATCACAAGGAAAATCAACGTCGAAACCACAGGGATTTCCCTCGTTGGTGTTTGGATTTTCTTCGTGAATAGCATCGTGCCAATTATAATTATGGTCAGCAGTCATGCCATCCCAACCACGATATTTATTGAGGAGTGCAGGATGCTCCCAATCGTAGCCCGTATCTTGTCCACCAATAACAACGCCTTCTCCCTGATAGCCCATTGCCCATACATCATTGGCTTTTATCATTTGTATGCCCCATTCTACTGCGTTATTTTTTGTATTGTCTATCTCAAAATCCATTTCTACAGGAGCTTCCATTTGAATATTCGGATTGGCAATAATGGATTGTACATCAGTGCGTTGTGCCAACATTTGTACGACATTCAAATCGCCTTTCGCCCATAGCGCATTGATGACCCAATAAGAGCGATATTCCGCGCCTTGTGTCTCTAATTCGGCGACAACATCAGCCTGTGACGCGCTCGCCAATTCGCGCAAGCGCGTATATACGTATTGTCCTTTTTCGTCTTTGGTGGTCAATGTTTTTGCTGCTGAAATGTCGCTTTGCTGATTCATGTAAATCAAGAAATCTATCGTACCGCCATTCTCTACGACAGCCAAAATTTCGTCATCCACTTTGGTGCGCCAATCTTCTCCGCTTGTCCATGACATTGCAATTAGGGTGAGGGTTGTGAGTGCCAGTAAAAGTATTTTTTGCATAATTTTCAATGAGTGAATGAGTGAATGAGTGAATTGTGAATGAGTGAATTGTGAATGAGTGAATGAGTCAATCAAAAATCAAAAATCACTCAATCAAAAATCATTTAATTTGTCCTTCCGAAACACAGGTCACGCCCCACAGTTTATTTATTTTTCGGAAATTCATTTCAAAAATATTAATGTATTTTAATAAGAAATTCACGGGAGCAGGGGCAGGTTTCATGTCCGAACTTTCGGGAGATTCATCTGTTTTGCCGCCACCTTTGATACGTCGCACAAGCCACACTAATGGGAATATCCATCCGTAGATGTAGTAGTGACTTTCGATTTTACAATGCCTCTTATCCAGTAATTTTCGTAAAACAGGAAGCGTATATCTCCTATAATGACCCAAAAACACATCATGTCCCGACCATAAGCTCATAAATGCCGGGACAGTAATAAAATAATGAGCATTTTCGCCAAGCCTGTTGCGAATATCTTGCAAAATTGCGTAGTCATCTTCAATATGTTCCAAAACATCCATCATCACCACCACACAATCGCTAATGCCTTCTGGTATGTAGTGCATTTTTCGGATATTTGAGCCTTTAGTGGCTGCCATTTCTTCTTCTGTATAGCCAATATCTACCAATAAAACCTCTTTGACCGCTTCGGGAAATGCTTCCAATAATTCAATCGCAAAAAAGCCCGACCCCGAACCAAAATCAATAACTGTCAAGGGTTTTCCCTGCTCTTTCGTCAGCTTTCTAAAATAACGAAACAAAGGTACTTTCTTCGATTGATAGTACCAATGTACTTTGGGGTCAACTCCATTTTCTAATTCTTTTAAATCCATGTGTTGACGAGTTGTCGTGTTGTCGTGTTGACGAGTTGTTGTCCATCGTTTTTTGAACTTGATACTTGTACTTACTACGTCCGTGTCGTGTACCAGTCCGGCGGTTGAATCCCGTCGGTTGGATGACCGCTTTTGTCGTATCGTTTTCTGTCAAAGGTATCGCGGGGCAGAAAGTAGGTTTTGGCTTCATAAGAAACGTTTTGTTGGCGTTGAATTTCGCGGAGTTCGTCCTTATACCAGAAAGAGGCGAAGATACCTGAAATTGCGCCAAATAAATGTCCTTCCCACGAAATTCCCGGTTGATCGGGCAAAACACCGAGAAATAAACTCCCATACATCATCAATACAATCAGCGATAAGACAAGTGACGTTCTATTTTTGAGAAAAATGCCATTCCAAAACAAAAAAGCCACTAAACCATACACCACACCACTCGCCCCGATATGATATACAGGTCTGCCAAATATCCATACCATAAAACCTGTCAAAATGTATATCATTCCGATGGCAGGAATCGCTACACGTCGATAAAAATAAATCGTCGTGACCCCTAATAAGAGCAAAGGTACACTATTAGAAAGTAAATGCGGGAAATCTCCATGTACTAGCGGACCTGTAATCACCCCTTGTAAGCCATATGGTTCCATTGGATAAATACCCCAATTTCGCAGTCGTAAACCAAATACCACTTTTGCGATGTGTATTAACCACAATAAAGACACAAAAAACACAGGCAAAATCAAGCTTTCTCGGAAAGCCTGACGTTCATTTGATTCATTAAGTGATAAGTGATTTTCCATTAAAAATATGATTATAGCGAATTTTCGCAATTTTTTTTACATTTTTTTATATCTTTTTACGAGAAAAAAATAGGTAAAATTACACTTCATTCTACCTTATTTATCAGGCAGTTAGAAACTTAGCGTAAAAAATACAATAAGCGAATATTCGCCAAAAATGACATTGCACTGATAATCCGAAGCAAGCAATGAAAGCCTATTTTACCTATCTTTGTCGCTTTCTATCCGTCTAAACTGAAAATTGACTTGAGTATTACTTTATTATTTTGAAGCAAAAATACATTTTAAATCAAGTTTGCGCTTGAATAAATCTCAAATTCCAAATTCCAAATTCCAACAACGAATGTGTGTAAAAATACATTTTAATTGGAATTTAGAATTTGGAATTTGGAATTTCATCTGCCTTTGGCAAAAGTCAAAACAAATATGAAAGAGACAGGTATCAAGAATCCCGCCGCGAATTTAGCCAACATCGGGCTAAAAAATATCCAGACCGCTTACTGGAACCTCTCCTCCGCCGAATTGGTGGAAAAAACGCTTGCTACACACGAG
>CALHBW010000122.1 GCA_937930625.1 uncultured Saprospiraceae bacterium
CGAATGCTTTCGGGACTCACATTTTCGCGCCTTGATTGAGCAAAAAATAAATCGCATTTTTGACCAATTATTTATTTTGAGTTGCCTAAATTGTCGATATTATTACATTTTTTATTTATATTTTGCCTCTTCAGTAAGGTGACTTTCTACTTTTTCGTGTCATATAGTATTTAGGTAAAACCACTCTTACTTTACAGATATTCTCGCTTGAAGGATATTTCTCGCGATATTATTCCCAGCATTTTTAGCACATAAGAGAAGAAAGCTAAACGATGCTTTCATATATCACAATTCGCTAAGAACGAGTCAATTGTTGATTGATACTTAAGTTTATGCTTTCGCTTATTTAATTCATCACTATTGTAATACATTATGAAAAAAACATTAACTACATTTCTTGCTGTTTTGCTCGTATTTTGTGCTTATGCTCAAATTGCGATTGAAAAGACCCCGCCCAGTTTCAACAAAAACATGGCGGAAACCGCCCTTACCCACCAATTGCCTACCTTTGATGTGCAGGCGATGTTGGCAGAAGACGAAGCCACTAAAGGCGAAGGACCACTTCGTTTTGGTAAACGCCACAAAGTGGATATGAACCTAAAGCAACACGGTACATGGGAACGCCTGCACAATGGCGACCGTATTTGGCGCATGACTTTTTACTCACCGGAAGCCTATTCGCTCAATTTCTTATTTAGTAAATTTCAGATGCCCGAAGGTGCGGAATTGTATGCTTATAATGCCGACAGGTCGGAAGTGCGTGGTGCATTTACTGTACAAAATAACAAGGCAGATGGTATGTTTGCCATTACGCCTGTACATGGCGACGAGGTGACACTCGAATACTATGAGCCGGAGGCAGTACGTGGTCAGGGCTTGTTGGAAATTTCCTACGTAGTACATGCCTATCGTAATTTGCATGATACAATGGAGGAAATTCTTGAAAAAGATTACGGCGATTCCGGATCTTGCAATAATGATGTAGCTTGTCCTGAAAGTGCGGGTTGGGAAGACCAAATTCGCTCGGTAGCTATTATTATTGACAATGGATTTAGAGCTTGTACAGGTGCAATGGTCAACAACGTTGCACAGGATGGTACACCTTACTTTTTGAGTGCCAATCACTGTGGCGTCAATATCAATAGCAACTGGTCTTTTGTATTTAATTATGACAGCCCCTCTTGCGACGGACCTGATGGCGACTTGTCGAATAGTATTGTTGGTGGTCAATTGCGCGCTGCTTACGGACCGTCCGACTTTTCATTATTTGAATTGAGTATACCACCACCTTCTGATTACGTAGTTTATTATGCAGGATGGAACAAATTGGACGAAGCTGCGACTTCAAATACAGCCATTCATCACCCGGCAGGTGATGTCAAGAAAATCTCTTTTAATGACGATCCACTTTATGAAGGTGCTTGGGGTTCGGGAGATACACCTGTACCTGGTGGTGACCACTGGATAGTGGACGATTGGGAAGATGGTACTACCGAAGGTGGTTCTTCCGGTTCACCAATATTTGACCAAAACAAACTGATTGTCGGTCAATTGCATGGTGGTGGTGCTTCTTGTACCAATGTTGTTTACGATTCTTATGGCAAATTTTTCTCTTCATGGGAAGGCGGTGGTTCACCCTCTACTCGTTTGAAAGATTGGCTCGGTGAAGGAAAAGATACGCTGCATGGTGCTTACTTCATTGACCCACCGCTACCGTTCAATCTACAAGCCGTCAATGTATCGGGTGCAGATGGTGTAATTTGTACCGAAGATGTTGCTCCTCAATTATTGGTTAGAAATATTGGTGGTATGGAAATCAGTAGCTTTACTGTGGTATATGGCTACGATGGCGACCTCTCCAATACTTTTGAATGGACAGGAGGTCCTCTTGATTTTTACGCCGCAGTTACAATCGATTTACCTGCAACCACTGTGCCGGTTGGAATGCACACTTTTGATGCAGTAATAGCCAATCCTAATGGCACACCGGACGATGATGACTCAAATAATACAGCTACAAGTAGTTTTGAAATTATAGAAGGAAATACCCTGACAGTCAATTTGACGGCAGATAATTATCCGGGAGAGACTTCTTATGAAATTACCGACCAAAATACCGGCGAAGTACTGCACGTAGGCAGTGGTTTTGTAGGAGCTATGTTGAATGTCAATGATTTCTGTCTGGACGATGGTTGTTATACGTTTACTATTTTTGATGCCTATTCAGATGGTATCTGCTGTGGTTTCGGAGAGGGTAATTATGAATTAGTAGATGATAATGGAAGTGTATTCAGTTCCGGTGGCGAGTTTGGTGCACAGGAAAGTGTGCAGTTTTGTTTACCGCTTGGTGTAACAGCTAATTTTTCTGCTCCTGAAACAGCCTGTGTCAATACTCCGGTATCAATGACTAATTCAAGCCAACTGGCTACTTCCTATAATTGGCTGGCACCGGGGGCAATGCCTGATATGAGTACAGATGAAAACCCAACGTTTACTTATGCTACACCCGGTACATATATGATTACACTTACCGTTGATGATGGAACAGATAGCAGTACTGTTACGCAGGAAGTAGAAATCACCGATGGCAATGGTTTGAATATCAATTTAGTGACAGATAATTATCCGGCAGAAACCAGTTATACTGTTACCGACCAAAGCACAGGAGATGTTGTAATTAATGTGAGTGGTTTCAATGCGATCCAAGAGCTATTTGTTGAAAGCTTTTGCTTGAGTGATGGCTGTTATACTTTTACCATACAAGATGCCTATGCAGATGGTATCTGTTGTGGTTTTGGAGAAGGTAGTTATGAAGTAGTTGACAATGAAGGAACTGTTATTGCCACAGGTGGTGAATTTGCAGAATCAGAAAGCGTTGATTTCTGTCTGCCATTTGAAGGGGCGGTAGCTGTAGCCAACTTCGCTATCTCATCTCCAACTATTTGTGTGGGAGAATCTGTTAGTGTTACTAATAGTAGTGCTGGTGCAGAGTCATACAGTTGGTCAGCACCGGGCGCAACACCTGATACAAGTACGGACGAAAATCCGACATTTAACTATGCAGAAGCAGGAACATATACCATCACATTGACAGCTTCTAACGAAACGAGTAATAGTACGGCAGAGCAAGACGTGGTAGTTGCACCTATTCCTGTTGCCGGACCGATTACAGGCGAACAAATGCCCGTTAATGGTTCTACTGAAACTTATACGACACCGCTCAATTCAGGATCCGTATATACTTGGAGAGTAGAGGGAGGTACACAAGTTTCGGGTGGAAACACCAATATGGCTGAAGTCATGTGGACTGATCCGAACAATATGGCATTTGTATGTGTAATCGAAACAGACGCAAACGGCTGTCAAAGTGAAGAAATTTGCTATGATGTACTCACCGTTGTCAGTGTAGAAGATATTGCCTTCGAAAAAGGCTTGAATATCTTCCCTAATCCGACCGATGGCATGCTCTACATCGAGTCTAATGAAGCACCCGACAACATCGAATTATTCGACGTCATCGGACAACGCATCAACATCAATTACGAAGATAATATCATCAATATGTCTCAACAAGCAACAGGAATTTACCTCTTGCGTGTTACTTACGAAGAAGGTAGTGTGACGAGACGTGTTGTTGTGAAATAGTTTATTGGGGTTATTGGTTGATTGAGTTGATTAGGTTGATTGGGTTTATTAGGTTAGAGATGAATTTCGCGTAGCGAAATTTGCTTAACATACTCAATCAACCTAATCAACCTAATCAACTCAATCCAACTCAATCAACTACCAACTCAAACAAGGCGGCTTGCCCGTTCTGATAATGTTCGGGCAAGCCTTCTGTATTTTTCATATCAAACATACCCAAAAATGTAAAACCCATATTTGTGTAATGCCCGATTAATTTTTGATTCTCGCCCATCGTATCCAATCGCACATAATTTTTATTATTTTTTCGGGCAAATGTTTTTGCCCACGCTACAATCTGCGCTACCAAATTGCGCCCACGAAAATCGGGATTCGTCGCAATGCGATGAATATACACTGCCGGGTCTTCATTTCTTTCTCCCCAAATTTGTTCATCGCTGAATGTTGTTGCCCATACACAGGCAATTTTGCCATCAATCAGTAACTTCCATTGGCGATGTTCGGTGATTTCCTGCTCTACCATAGCGCGCTCAAATTCAGGCCAAACGACCACATTGGGCTTGGTACGCATATACGCCGTAGCAATACCATAGAGACGAAATATCTCATCAATATCGACAAGGGTTGAATTTTCAATGTGCATAATAAAGAAAAACTATGGACTATCGACCATCAACTATGGACTGATAGATTATTTGATAATAACAGCTTTATTTCCAACGCCTTCTTCTGTCATCAATTCCAAGAAATATACACCACTTGCAAGGTCAGAAACATCCATATTCAAGGCTTGGACTCCAGCAGTAGCTTCACGATGAAGCGTCTTGATTAATTGACCATTGGCATGATATAAATTCAATTGAATGGTTTGATATTGCTGTGAATCAAAAGAGATAAAAAACTGGTCGTCAACAGGGTTTGGATGAAGGTCAAAATCAATCGACGGCACGACCGTTTCATTATTAATGGCTAATTGGTACTCCACACATTCATCGTACAATTCAAAAAATGCTGCGGCGAGATCCACGATTTTTGTACCATCATTTGTATGGATAGCAAAGCTTACATCTTTCTCTGGAATGTAATATACAAATGAAGTGTATATAATTGCTCCTTCATGTCCTATCAAGGTATGTTCCTCATTAATCGGTGCTGTGATTACACCCAATCCATATGCTGTATTACCACCAAGATCGACATTATAATCATACATCAAATCGGTTGTTGGCGTGCCAAGTATTGCACCGGTGTATAACTGTCGCACCCATTCAGAAATATCTGTTGGCGTAGCTGCATACGCGCCCGCCGCCGAAGCCGAGCTATATACTGCCGTCAAAGGCACCAATTCTGATATATTGATAGGAGCCTGTCCGGGAGGTTGTTGCCATACATCGGCTACCGGACCGACCGGAGTCTCTTGTGGCAAAAGTACAATATTATCAAAACCAAAAGTAGCAAGCACACGCTCTCGTACGGCGGTATGGTAGTCTGCCCCGCTAATGCTTTCGATGATTAGTCCCAATAGAAGATAGTTTGTATTGCTGTATTCCCAGCTTTCTCCGGCATCGAAATAAGGGTCATCCAAAAAATTATCCAACATCTGCGTCATGCTATATGTCGTAGCTAATGTATTATTGATGGTTGGTCCGTAATTCGGGTGATTGGTATAGTTGTAAATACCACTGGTATGATTGAGCAATTGATAGATTTTGATACCTCCGTCGATTGCCTCATAACCTGAAATCCATGTCCCTATAGTATCATCAAGGCTCAACAAACCCTCATCTACCATAGATAAGATACACGCCGAAGTAATTGTTTTTGACACACTACCCACCGGAAATACATGATGTGTACCCAAGCTATCTGTATTGCTCGAAATCCCGGCTGCTGATGCCCATACATCGCCTTCACCAAAATTGACGGCTACGGACAATCCGATTGGGTCTAAGTCACCCACCGCACGCTCTAATGCTGCTTGCAGACTATCTGCCAGTACAGGGTCGATGGTACTTTGTATTGACGTTTGAGGAGAGGTAGTAGGCGAAATTGTGGGATTTTGATTTGGTATGTTATTAATGGTTAAAGTAAAATCTTCCGAAGGAAGGTAAGTCGTGTTTTGTGCTTTCAGGTATCCAAAAAAGGAGATTAAAACGAAAGTGAATAAAATAAATTTAGTTTTCATATTGTTTGAATTTTGTCAATGTCTTCGCCAAATTGAGAATTGAGAATGTATAATTGATACCTAATTTTATTTTATAATTTGTAATTATTTAATTTTAAGTTTTTTATGAAATAAAAAATAAATTAATTATCAACTCTCAATTATCAATTTTCAATTTGGCAAACATATTAATTTTATAAATTTATATAAAACCTTGTTTACCAGACTTGTCCATGTCACTCAAGTCTCAAACGTTGGTGATAAAGATAAATATTCAAAAAAATCAATACCTTTGCATATTATTTAAACTTTTATATTTTACATTACAAAAATATTCACTATGAGAACGATTATCATCATTTTAGTTTTTTTTATGGCAGGTACTGCCT
>CALHBW010000123.1 GCA_937930625.1 uncultured Saprospiraceae bacterium
TTGTTATGAGAGTCTGTTCATGAAAAAGGTCATTATTTTTTTGAAGCATCTCAAAGTCTAAAAATTGTTTTTAAGCAAGTATTATATATTTTAAAAAATGCAATTAGACTTTTATGCTCAGAAAATAAACCTTTTTATGGAGACCTTTTTCACCATGATAAGTCCATAAATAACTAATAACCAATCACTAATCAACTAATTACTAACCCCAATTTAATGTGTGAAATGATTCGCCCTATCCATACATCTCAGACCATTTTATAAGATGAAAATTTTACGCTCACGACTCAAAACAAATCTAAAACATATCTTTACCCCTTTATTCCTATTATCTGCATTGTTTATTCATGCCCAATCTGTGGATGTAAGCTCTCTTACAGGTAAGGTCATTTGCGGTTATCAGGGTTGGTTCAATTGTTATGGTGACGGTGCGCCTGTTCAACAGTGGGTGCATTGGACAACGGGTAGCTATCAGTCCAACACGCCTAATCCTTCTGCAAACAACATTAACTTTGAGTTGTATCCTGATATTACGGACTATCCCGACGAGGTGCTTTTTCAAACCGGTCTTGCCAACTTCGGCGATAACCGTCCGGCACGTCTTTTTTCTTCTTATCCGCAAGCCACATTGGATAGGCATTTTGCTTATATGGCTGAAAATAATATTGACGGCGTGGCACTGCAAAGGTTTATAGCCGTTACGTTTGATCCGGTTTTTAAACAAAATTTGGATAGTATTGCGGTTCGGTTGAGCCGTGCTGCGGAGGGACATGGTCGGGGTTTTTACATGATGTATGATATTACGGGTATTGGTGCAGCAAGCTATAATACGATTAAGGCAGATTGGAGTTCAACGATGATTGGAGGGCTTAATATTACTTCTTCTCCGGCTTATATTCATCAGAATGGCAAACCTGTTGTTTGTCTGTGGGGACCCGGATTTACGCATGTTCCCGGTACGGCGGCGGAGGTGCTTGACTTGATTAACTGGTTTAAAGCGCAAGGTTGTTATGTCGTTGGCGGTACACCCACCAATTGGCGAACAAGCACAATTGATTCCAAGCCCGGCTTTGAAAATACTTACTTGGCTTATGATATGATTTCTCCGTGGACGGTCGGGCGATATACGAATATAACGGAAGTTGATAATTATATGAATCAATACCTGATTTCTGACCGGGATTATTGCACAGCAAATGGTATTGACTATACGCCTGTTGTATTTTCAGGCTTTGCATGGTCCAATTGGAATGGCGGAACACCCAACCAAATACCGCGCGATAAGGGCAATTTTTTGTGGCGACAAGCGCGTAATATTCGCTCGCTGAATATCCCTTCGATGTATATTGCGATGTTTGATGAATATGATGAAGCAACAGCCCTTCTTCCGGCGGCGGATAGTTACTTTAGTGTTCCGACAGACCAATATTTTCTGACAACAAGCGCGGACGGAACTTATATTTCGTCGGACTTTTATCTTCGGCTTGCCGGGGAAGCTACACAGTTAATTAAAAATCAAATTCCGCTATCTTCTTCTTTTTCAACACCTTTTTCAACTGGTCCTATTTATTTTAGAACCAGTATCGAAACAGGGTATGATGCAATGCCCAATTGGTTGAATACTGCGGACGAAAGTTCAATTATCACCAATGTTATCGGACCGGGACCGGGTGGACTTCCCGATTTTAACCTTTCGACCATACGCTCAAAAACGGGTGGGCAATCTTTGAGGCTTCAAGGAACAGATAATGTTTCTGATGCAGGTTCGTATTGTTATTTCAAAGTATTTGATGTCAATATTCCGGTGAGCGGAGATACTTGGTTGAGTTTTCAGACTTTCCCTGAAACGGAATTATCGAGGTCTATTTCGGTTGATTTTGTGATGACAGACGGAAGCAATCTTCGCGACAGTGGCGCACAAGATACCAATGGCATACCTATGCATCCGGGCGCAGCTAAAGGAAGTGTCGGTCAGTGGACAGAGATTGTTTGTAATGTCGGACTTTGGTTGGAAGGAAAAATAATAGACCGGATCATGATTGCTTATGACCAAGGTCCTTTAACGGGTGATTTTTCGACCTATATTGATGATATTTCTGTTTTTGAAAACAACTCATCTTGTGCTGAAAATTTATTCGTAACCGGTTCTGCAAATCCCGGTTTGTATCAGGCAGACAATGAATTAAGTGCTGATGCTGTTTTTGATACTCCGGCTAATTTAATCTTTAAAGCAGGGCAATGTATTGAGCTGTTGCCGGGGTTTGGTGTAGGAACTGATGTTATTTTTAGTGCAGAAATTGAGGGATGTGGATTTTAGGAATGTAAAGAATCATTCACATTTGTGAGACTCGGAACATGTTTGTATTTTAAAAACACAAACATGTTCCGAGTCATATTAAATTGTAGTTATAATTTGTTTACGGGGAGGATTATTGATTGAATTTAGCCCAGTTTTTTTCTGCCAGAGGCATCAGTTTTTCAGGACCTATTTCCAACCAATTATCCATTTTGTTCATGAAAAAGCTATTATAAAATAAGAATAACTTTCCATTTCTGATTTCGTAAGTTTCGGGGTCTATATCTACTTTTTTATTTCTTTGCCCCATCGCGTAGGCACACCAACCTCCGTATTGAGGTGCGTATTTTTCTGGATTTTTAGTGAATAATTCTTTGTTTTCGGCAGAAGAAAACTTGTAAGTTATTCCTTCGTGTTTTGCTTGAAATTCGCTTTTCCCTTCCACTGCATTATTACTAAAATAAGCAACTACATCGTAGCCCTTCGCAGCTACACCGTTTTGGGTATTTCCTTGAGCAAATAAAAACAGGGGGGCTAATAGGCAAAATAAAGTTAGATTAAATCTCATAATTTTAAATTTTATATACTTATTAAAGTGGTTGTAATTTAATATCAGCTAAGATATTGGAAAATAAGTATAATTATTGTAGCGAAGCCGACAAAAAGACTATCCCTTGAGTCATGAGTTAACAAGATCATGTTGTTTTCGGCAATCGCCCTCGCACAAAACCCACCAAAAATAAAATCGCCGACAAAAACAGCGCAATTCGCGCAATCAAATCTCCATACCGCACATAGAATGTCACCTTATCATTCAGCGTAATTTTACTGCGTCTGAATCCCATTTCTCCGTAAGGGTTGCCGTCGAATCTATCGCCGCGTTGATTGATA
>CALHBW010000124.1 GCA_937930625.1 uncultured Saprospiraceae bacterium
ATGTGCAGTAGATTGTGGGATAGTGGTCAATCCGACAGCAGCGAAAAACCAAGTTGAAGGCGGTATTATTGACGGCATCGGTCATGCGATGTACGGCGATTTTTCATTTGTCAACGGACAGCCGCAACACAATAATTTCCACCAATACCGCATGATACGCATGGGCGAAGCTCCGCAGATAGATGTACATTTTGTAAAAAGTTATAATTCACCGACAGGTTTGGGCGAACCCGCGCTTCCGCCCGCAGGCGGCGCGATTGCCAATGCCATTCACGCAGCTACAGGACGGCGATTGTATAATCAACCATTTGTAAAACAGGTGGACGTTTTGGGGTAATTTTTGGTATGTTTAAATTTGTGATAAAAGTAGTTGGCATTTTTTTGAAATGTAAAATGTAAAATATCAAATGTAAAATGTAAAAGTGCTTGTAGTACGTGTACAATATGTTTATATTTTTTAATTATTTAAATAATTAGAAATCAATAAAATAAGAAATACCTCGCGTTCACTCGCGTTATACAAATTTACATTTTACATTAATTTAATGTGAAAACAAAAGTGTCAACTACAATTCTAAACATGCCTATTTTTTTGATTTTTGATTTCGTGATTTTTGATTGGATTTTGCTTCGCAAAATTCTCTTAATAAAATTCGCGTAGCGAATCAATCAAAAATCAAAAATCCTAAAGTTCCTTCGCTTCTGTTCTGAATTTTTCGACGGAGGAGGAGACTTGATTAATGACTTCAAAGAAAGCATTTACCTTTTCCTGTGGCACATCTTCTACAATCGCATCGTGGAGTTGATAAACTGCCTTGAGGGCTACTTTTCTCATTTGTTTGCCGTGTTCGGTCGGGCAGATATAAACTTTGCGCTTATCGACTTCATCTTTTCGTCGATAAATGAGGGCTTTATCTTCCATATTTTTGAGGGTACGTGAGAGACTGTTGGGTTCCATACCCATACGGGGTGCGATTTTCGTGACGGGTGTTCCCTCATCTTCATACAGCGTCAATAAGACAAAACCCATCGAAAGGGTAAGTCCGTATCTTGCAGCTACTTCATTATATACTCGCGCTATTTCATGCCATGCAGAACGTATCTTATGTATGGTCACTTCCTCCGCGAGTTGTATAAAATCATCCATGTGGCAAAGTTAGCACAAAAAAACAATGCAGTGCATAGCTTTTTTGTTATTTTGTAATTTGTGCGTAATTTTTTGGGTGCTTATAGATATTTTTCTAAATTTACAGTGCGAAAAAAGTATTTGTTAGGCATTCAAAAACATTTCCTAACTACTTATTTCCTAACTGCTTATCAGCCAAAATGGTAAGTATTATTTAAATTTAAATACCTCAATAAAAACAGAAAAAATATTTCGAACCAAAGGATACTCAAAGATAAATTTGCCAATCTTTAAATACATTTCGTTCCATTTTTTGAAATGTAATTTAATTTCCAATTTATTTTTATCCTGATTTTATTGTATTAAAATAATAATACCATGAGAAAAGTGAAACCTACTATTCAGGTTTTTTTGATTTGTCTCGCATGTTTGTTTACGTTCAATGCAATTGGACAAAAAATGACAAACAATACTGCTATTAAATCAGAAAAAGGTAACAAAACTTTTACAACTACTGATTTGAACACCTCAAGCAGCACATTCATCCCTAAAAATCAAGCTGCTACCGATGCACAAATGCAACAAGTGCAGATTTCGGTCAATAATCAGCAACCTGCTGCCGCCGTATCAGGTTCTTCCACGACCAAAATCAATTATGATTTTCCCTCTGTACCTGCAAGTGAGAACCTTCTAAATGAAGTTAAAGGGATAGGTGGTCAAGATGCTGTAACAGCTCCACCAAATAATAATTTGACTAAAAGTGCTGTTTGTTCGGGAGTAGTTGATTACTCTGATGTAAACGTATGTAGCACCAACCTTCCGATTGGTGTAGGTATTGTTGATGGTAGTTGCAACTTTACACCTGAATCACTTGATGCAGATGGTATATTGACCTTTTCGGGTGTAGAGATCTACCCTGTGTCCGGTGGTGTACCAAGCCCATTTCCTGCGCTTACTACATTTGAATCTGAAACATTAGGTTCAACTGTATGTACGTCTCCTGCCTTCCAAGTACCACCCAATACCACTTGTGAAGTTATAGAATATGATTTCATTGCAATCACTTACATTTATACCGGAACGATTATAGATGGCGGTGTTGAAATTATAAGCAAAACATTAGATGTGGAATGTGAGAATACGGCTAACATTAGTAATGCTATGGATGGTTTTACTATTTTTGTTTATCCTGTACTCAGCTTAGAAATAGTAGATGACAGTCCGGTGAATGCTTGCGGTGTGGTTGAAGCACAACTGGAAACAGCAAGTGGTGAAGCTTGCACAGGTACAGTATCTGCTCCTTGTAGTACAAATGGCGAAATCTTAAGTTTTGCATTTGACTATCCTTTTGAGGGAATCGGATGTCCTGAGACTCAATTTATGACTGTTACGTCTCCTTGTTCAGGTTGCCCTTGTGCTGCCGAAGCGGACTTTGAAGATACAATGGCTTGTACTACTACCGATCCTGTCACTGTCAATACAGTGAGTTGTAACATTGATGCACCAATAGCAAACCCTGACGGAACCATGTTAGTTCCTGCCTTAGAAATCTATGAGGCTGGTGGTGCTGCTCCTGTCGCTACACTTTTCCAATGTGGAGCATTTGAGGCAAGCTTCCCTGCAAATGAAGGCTGCGATCCGGTTGCTTATAGTTACGATGTTGTATCTGTAATCCAAACGCAAGATGCAGATGGTAATGTAATCAGCAGTACAACAGATGATTGTGTAGAAACATTTACAGTCACTATTCTACCTCAACTGACCGCAGGTATCATCGAAGATGGCACTAGTACAGCTACGTGCGGAGCACTTACTGTTGGGTTATTTGATGCCACAGGAACTTTGTGTCCGGGCAGCGAGATTACAGGTATGTGTCCGATGACCGATGGCGATGATAATGGCGGTACAGTAACCGTAGTGGTAGATAATCCTTATCCTGACTGTGGTGAAGCATCATTTACGATTACAAGCGGTCCGTGTTTGGGTTGTGATTGTGGTGGTATTGTTACTTATGATAGTCCTGCCCCTGCTTGTAGTTTAGGTGCTGATGATATACCGATTACAATTTCTATCGCTGATACCGACGCAGATGGTAATCCGGATTGTAGTGTTACACCGGAAATAGATAATGGTGATGGTACTTTGACGGTAGTAAGTTTTGATATTTATACTGCTGCCGGTGGTTTTTTGGGTTCTACATTTGAATCATCTACTTTCGGAGCATCTGCTTGTGTACCAATTGATGTTACTTTCCCTGCCAACCCAACTTGTGAAGCTCAAACTTATGACTTTGTAGTCATTACAGCAATCAATACCGTGGATATTGCATCAGGAACTATTACTGATTTTGTTGATGACCCATTATGTGCCGGACCTGCTACATTCTCGGTCACTATCAATCCTACATTGAGTGTCCAAGTAGAGACAGCAGTAACAGATGATGGCGAATGTGATATTACTACGGCATCTTTGGTCGCAGAAGATGGCACTGTTTGTTCATCAGTAACTTCCGACGGAGCATGTAATACCAATAGTGATGTGTTTACTACTACACTTACAGACCCGTTTAGTTGTGTTGCACCGGAAGACCTGACAGTAGAAGTTCCATGTAGCGGCTGCTTTGAACCTGAAGTTACCAGTGACGGTTGTGAGTGCTTTCCAAACGGTATTGACTTAGATAATGACGGCACGAATGACTTGGCACTTGTTGAAATTACGATTACGGATAATCCGGGTCAAACAGGTGTAGATTGGACACTTGACAGCTCAGGTGGTTTATTCAATCCGGACGGTACACCTACAACGGCTATGGTCATGGATAATGGTGACGGTACATACACGCTTACAGCTTATGTTGCTGCCGATAATTCGACGCATACCGCAGTATTTACGAATACAGCAGGTGATGCTCCGCTTATCTTCAACAGCCAGCCATGTTTACCATGTCCACCACCACTCGACGAAGTACCAACTGTCGGTGAATGGGGTCTTATCATGCTTGGTTTATTGATGACCATTACAGCAGTAATTGGTATTCGTCAGCGTAGAGAAGAAGAGATTTATGCTTAAAATACAAGACAATTAATGTTTTTCATTGATTGTAAAAAATAATACAAAGGGGAAGTTCTGTATAGAACTTCCCCTTTTTTTATTCGGAATCATCTTTGTATTAGAATTAATTTTGAATTTTGAATGAGCGAATTTTGAATTAATCTCAAAAAATAAGTACTTCGCACATTCAAAATGGATTCATTTAAAATAGATATGAAAAAGAAGATAACCGGCATGGGAATATTCCTGTGTATGTTTTTGTACTCCTGCTTTGCTCAAGATGGCGAACGGGAAGCATACATTGAGCTTTATAAACATATTGCCATTGAGGAAATGAACCGGAGTGGGATTCCTGCAAGTATAAAACTCGCACAAGGTATTCTCGAATCGGGAAATGGTATGAGTACATTAGCTGTGAAAGCCAACAATCACTTCGGTATCAAATGCGGTAGCAGATGGTCAGGTGCAACGTATTATCATGTTGATGATGACTACGACCGCAACGGTAATCTTATCAAATCGTGCTTTCGCAAATATCAATCGCCGGAAGAATCCTATAAGGCACACACCGAATTCTTGATGTCGGGTGCGCGGTATGAGTTTTTATTTAGCTACCCGAAAACTGACTATAAAAACTGGGCGCGAGGACTAAAAAAAGCGGGTTATGCCACCAACCCGCAATACGCCAATTTGCTCATAAGAATCATTGAAGGGTCGGATCTTGCAAAGTTTGACAGAATGACGGAGGAAGTCATCGTTTATGAGCCTGAAAACCCCCAAAACCCGGATAAAGTACAATCAGTCAAGCGCAGAAAAAGTGTAAATAATCAAGTCAAAATCATCATTGCAGCGGCAGGCGATACCTATGCCGGACTGTCAGAAATATTGGATATTCCCCGTAAAAAATTACTTAAATACAATGATGCCAAGTCAGCACAAACCATACAACAAGGCGACTACATATACATGCAGCCCAAGCGCAAAAGATACCGCTACAAAAAAGAATTTCACATTGTAAAGAAAGACGACACCATGTACCAACTCTCCCAAAAATATGGCATCAAACTCAAACACCTCTACAAACGCAATCGCATGGAATCAAATACAGAACCCGCAGCAGGACAACGGATTTATTTGCGTAAAAAAGCCAAAACCACGCCTAAGCTACGTCCCGCAGGTGCGCCAATCACCACACCCAAGCCTACGCGCCCCAAACCACCAACAACACGTCCAACAGAAACAGAAACCCAACCAAGTACCCCAACACCAAGCCCAAGCCCAACTGCGACGGTTCACATTGTCAAATCCGGCGATACCTTATACAATATTGCCAGAAAATACAATATCACAGTAGAAACCCTAAAACAACTCAATGGATTGACTTCCAACATCATCAAAATAGGACAACGCCTCAAAGTGAAGTAAATGAACATATCAATATGTTCGCCAAATTGAAAATTGATAATTGAGAGTTGATAATTAATTTATTTTTTATTTCATAAAAAACTTAAAATAAAATGATTACAAATTATAAAATAAAATTAGTTATCAATTGTACATTCTCAATTCTCAATT
>CALHBW010000125.1 GCA_937930625.1 uncultured Saprospiraceae bacterium
CTAAAACCACTCAATTCGGCATCACGTTGAAGGATATTGAGGTTATCTGAGCTAATTTTTGCAGCAATAAACACATTGCCTTTGAGGAGAATATCGTCCTCATCCATCTCAATGATTTCTTCGCACAAGGTAGGCGTAGGCAAGATACCGCCATTGATAATGAGGTTGCGCTTACGCATTCGCATCGGAAATTTTTGCTGCAAATGCGGCACAGTGATATGCGATACCTTATTATTAAACCACAATTCCCATTTTTCGCGTATCGTCAGAATGCCCACACGCAATTCGCACACCGGACGCGTCATGGTCAAAGGATATAATTGCTTCCTTTTTTCATCGTCAAACAGAATGATATTTTCCATAAAATAGTCGATAGTCGATAGTCCATAGTTGATAGTCGATAGGCAGTCGCGAGTATTTTCGCGTTCAAACTATGGACTGTGGTCTATCGACTATGGACTGTTTACGCTGTAAAAATAAAAAAAAGCGTCGGGTATTCGCCGACGCTTTTCGTAAAAATACGTAAGAGCATGTTTGGTTTTTCGCCAAATACGCACTTAGAAAATCTTTCACTGTGCCTATTCTGCTGCTGGTGCTTCTACTATTTCTTCTTCCTCCCCTTCTTGTTTGGTAGGATTGGCTTCAGCAAATTTGGCAAATTTCTTATTAAATTTGTCGATACGTCCTGCAGTATCAACGAATTTCATTTTCCCGGTGAAGAATGGGTGAGACGCAGAAGAAATCTCCAACTTGATTAACGGGTATTCGTTACCGTCAGAAAAAGTAGCCGTTTCTTTACTTGGCGCACAAGAACGCGTAATAAATTCGTCATTCGTAGAAATATCTCTGAAAATGACCATTCTATAATTATCCGGATGAATATCTTTTTTCATTTTTCTATTATTTTTAAATTGAGCGATTGTCTGATTTTTGATTCCGCGATTTTTGATTTTTGATTGAATTTTACGACGTAAAATTTCTATAACAGTACAATCAAGAATCGCTCAATCTAAAATCAAAAATCCTTTTCGGGCGCGCAAAGATATGGAAATATCGTTGTATCAGCAAATTTTAAAATAAAAAAGTCGGACGATTTTTGCCCGACTTTTCACATTCAATTCAAGTATTTTTGATTGGGTGATTTTAGATTTTTGATTTCGTTGTGTGAGAGCTGGAATTTTGTGAAGCAAAATTCAATCAAAAATCAAAAATCACGAAATCTAAAATCAAGCAATTGCCGGAATACGCAGAACCTGACCGGGATAAATCTTGTTCGGGTCGGTCAACATCGGTTTATTCGCTTCAAAAATCACCGGATACTTCATAGGGTCACCATAGTATGATTTAGAGATTTTACCCAAGGTATCACCTTTCACTACGGTGTGAAATTGCGAACCGCCATTGTCAAAACGAGTCGTTTCATTGGTATTGACACTTGGGTCGTAGCTGTTGGTAGGCGTATAGTTGGGGTCAGGATTGATGACATTTACATAGTCATCTACGGCAGCGATACCTTCTACATTACCCAATAATAAAATCAATTTTTCTTTGTCTGCTTGTGTCTCGGCATTACCATAAATCGTAACGACCTCACCATCTACCGTGATGTCCAAATCACTGACATCCAGTTTCATACTATTAACGAGTGTTTCGAGTGATTGCGCTTTTTGTTCATTCAATAAAGCCTCCACATCAATTTCCGAATTATCGGGGGTGACGACTGCCTCTTTCTTTTTGTTGAAGACTTTTGCTCCTGCATTTCTAAGAAATGAAAATAATCCCATGGTTATTATTTTAGTTCATAGTTTTTAGTTCATGGTTCATAGTTTTCAGTTCATATTTGTACGTGATTATAATACGCGTATTTGTCTATGAACTATGAACTGTGAACTATGAACCGTTAACTAAATTAAGAATTTGAAATATGTGTATCATTGGTTTGACGGCAAAGGTAACGAGCGTCACCTTAAATAACAAGCACCAAATGACAAATTCCAAATAACAAGCCCTAAAACTCAAAGGTTTTATACTTGGGATTTGGTACTTGGAATTTGGAATTTTTATTCCTATAAGTTTTTAGACTTTATAAATTAACTTTACCTTTACTCTTTGACCGCCTATGTCATCAAAAAACACATAAAACATGAAAAAAATATATGTTGTAGTAGCTTTGCTGTTTTCCTTTCTAATTGTCAATGAGGCATTTGGAAACATCGACGTAAAAGCCACCACAAGTTCACCTGATACTATTTTTCCGAATCCGATTAGTCTCATCGAAGATGAAACTCGATTGATATGTCCTGATTTGACGGGCTTTGCACCACCTATTATGGTTACGAATCTTGCCTGCGAACCGCTACAATTTGGTACGATTACCGATATTAATCCGGGTGATGAATGTGCAGTTTATACTTCGGGTTTTGCGGCGGGTGTTGATATACTTTGCCTTGAAGTCTGTGATGCAAACATGTGCGAGACCTTCATTTTCAGGATTAATGTGAATCCAAATCTCCCTACTGCCAATGACGATGTAGCCACGGTAGAACCCGGCGGAAATGTACTCATTCCGATACTCGACAACGATATGGCATCAGTACCACCGGAGGTAGGCATTATAGTTTTTCCGACAAATGGTGCTGCACAAATTGTCGATATTCTCGGTGGTGCAAAGGCAATTTCTTACACGCCCGATGAAGGTTTTTGCGATAGAGATTCGATGCGTTATCAGATATGTATCAATAGTTCTCTGTGTGACGATGCACAGATTCTTATCGAAATGACGGGCTGCGACATCTATGCACCGACAGCAATTTACAACGGCTTTTCGCCTAATAATGATGGCATCAATGACTTCTTTGTCGTAGAGGGACTTGAAGATACAGACACCGAAGAAATCTCCATCTTCAATCGTTGGGGCAATCTTGTCTTTTTTGCCAAAGATTATCAAAACAATTGGGACGGCACTTGGAATGGCGAAGACCTGCCCGACGGAACTTATTTCTACGTCATTCAGGTGAGTGGTACAGCGCACGAAGGCTTTATTCAATTGCAGAGATAGGCGATAGGAGACGAGAGATAAGAGAGGTGAGACGTGAGTTTTTTTTATTGTAAATATTTTTAATGTAAAATGTAAAATAACAAATTTAAAATGTAAAAGTGCCAAACAGTACGCGAGTATTATTTTTTATTTTTTTATTTATTTAAATAATTCAATATGTTCGCCAAATGAATAATTGCAAATTCGTAGAGGGTAATTTATTGTTTTTAATTTTTATAAATAAATAAAATACAAATTATTATTTTTTTAATTCAAAAAATATCTCGCGTTCTACTCCTTTTAAATTTCACATTTATTATTTTATATTTTACATTAAGACAATACCCTGATTTTTAAACGGAAAAAAACATGAAAAGAATAATCATAGCAGCAACAATACTGCTTTTCAGTTTACCGGGAATCGCGCAGCAAGACCCGATGCTGACGCAGTATATGTTCAACACGCTTTCCTACAATCCGGCATATGCGGGAAGTCGGGATGGTATGAGTATCAATATATTGCACCGCGACCAGTGGTTGGGTTTCAATGATAATATAGGTAAACCTGTCACGCAGATTTTCACCATGCACACGCCTGTTCGTAGTGACCGAGTGGGTTTTGGCTTGACGGTTTCGCGTGATGTCATTGGCGTCACCAATCAGACAAGCGTACAAGCGCAGTATGCTTATCGCATCCCGACAGGTAAGGGGCATCTCGCACTTGGTTTGCAAGGTGGTATGTATAATTGGCGCGCTGATTTTTCGACAGATAATGGCAATTTGACGCTTCAAAATGCCAATGACCCTGCCTTCATTGCAGACAATCAAGGCATGCGTAATCTTTGGCTACCCAATTTTGGTGCAGGACTTTATTTCTCTACCGAATCGCTGTATTTTGGTTTTTCTGTACCGCATATTTTGGATAGTGATTTGAGACGTGAAGGTATCGACCCGAACTCTCCAAATCTTTTTGCCCGCCAATATCGCCACTATTATGCAATGGGTGGAGTGGTCTTGAAATTGAGCGAATCGGTGCATTTCAAACCTTCTTTTTTGATAAAAAATGTTGGTTTATTCACCGAATTTCGTGAGCAAGCCAACGAGGGCAGTCAGGGTATTTCTGCTCCCACAGAATTTGACATTGATGCTTCTTTGCTCTTTAGTGAGACGCTTTGGTTGGGTGTATCATTCCGTTCTGCTTTTGAAGGTGCAAGCGATATTAGTTCTTCCGATTCAATAGATTTTTGGGCATCGCTCCAGTTTGGCAACGGCTTACGCATCGGTGCAGCCTATGATTTCCCATTGACAGAAATTCGCCAAGTCTCTTCCGGCTCATACGAAGTTATGGTCGGTTTTGATTTGAATTATGATAAAGATAAAATAGTTACTCCGAGATATTTTTGATGTACTGACGTGTTGACGTGCTGATGTACTGACGTTTATTCGTTTATTGTACTGAAGCTATTTGTAAAAAAATAAATACGTCAGCACATCAGCACATCAACACGTGAAAATGAAATTCAGAATAATAATCACACTAATAATCTGCTGTTTATTTATTGGAAATGCCGAAGCGCAGCAGAAGAAACTCAAAAAAGCGGACAAAAGTTTCAAAGCACTCAATTATCAAAAAGCCATTGCATACTATTTGGATGTACTGGATAAGCGGGATTTGTCTTCTGCTAAAATAAAAATAGCAGAATGTTACCGCAAAACCGGCGACATGAACGAAGCCGCTTTTTGGTACGGACAGGTCGTGCGTTTGCCGGAAGTAGAGCCACTTCATAAGCTCTACTACGCCCAAGCCTTGCAAGGCACGGGCAAGTGCGAGCAGGCAGACCGTTGGTTCAAGGAGTACGCCTCCGAAGTACCTTCCGATGAGCGCGGTCAGATTCTCGCCAATGCCTGCGAACCCGGTACACTCAACCAACTCAAATCTGTCGGGTCGAGCTACTACCGCACACAGCAAGTAGAAGATGTCAATACACGCTTGGATGACTTTGGGGCGGCGTTTTTCCGTCAGGGGATTGTATTTACTTCCGAGCGCGATAGAGGCGCGGCTGTTCGTCGTATTCACACATGGACGGGCAATCCGTTTTTGGAATTGTATTATGCTGAAATTCAGCCGGAAAGCAATGGATTCACCTTTGGTGTACCTGTCAAATATTCTTCTAAAATCAATACCAAATTCCACGATGGTCCTGTCTCTTTTAATGCCAAACAAGACCGTATTTATTTTACCAGAAATAATATCGAAGGCAATAAAGTAGGACGCGACGGCGAGGGCATTGTGCGCCTCAAAATCTACACCGCACGTCTCGAAAATAACGAATGGACAAATATCAAAGGCATGTCCTTCAATAGTGAAGAATACTCCACAGCGCACCCGACAGTGACACCTGACGGGACTACGATGTACTTCACTTCTGATATGCCCGGTGGCATGGGTGGCATGGATTTGTACATGAGTATGCTCGACAATGGGCGTTGGGGACCAGCCATCAATATGAACGCCTATGTACCCGGTATCAATACCGAAGGTGATGAGATTTTTCCGTTTGTACATGATGATGGTACGCTGTATTTCGCGTCAAATGGTCACGCAGGATTGGGTGGATTGGATATTTTTTATGCTAAAAATACAGAAGGCGCGTGGACACCCGTGCAAAATATGGGCTCCCCTATCAATAGCTATTCCGATGATTTTAGCCTCACATACAGTGCCGACAAGAGTATCGGTTTTTTCTCTTCCAATAGAAAAGGTGGCAATGGCAATGACGACCTTTATATGTTCCAACGCTTCGCGGTGGACGTAGAGGTACTTGTTTTTGATAAAAATACAGGCGAACCTATTGACGCTGCAAGTGTCGAAACGAATATCAATGAGCGTAAATTTACAACAGGTAGTGATGGGCGTATTTTCTTTGAAATGCCCGTTGACCGTACTGCCCGTGTAGAAGCTGACCGCGAAGATTATCAAGCCAATTCATCGACCGCCAATACCCGCGCTCAAAAAAGCGGTGAAAAAATACTCGTTAATATCGGACTCGACAGACCGCTTGAATTTCAATTGGAAGGAACAATCCGAGGCAAGGACGGAAGCACGCTAAGTAGAGCCGACCTCACCATCACCAATGACTGTGGCGAACCCGTGGATGTACTTCAAGCCGATGCCGCAGGGAAATTTACATTCAATCTGATGCCGGATTGTTGTTATCTGATTAAAGCTGAAAAAGGCGGCTACCTTGTCAGTACCGAAAACGTATGCACACGCGGAAGAAGGTCATCACAAACGATTAATAGTCTGGTGACGCTGGATGCTGTACCAACCTCCACGGGCGAAACCGTCGTAGTAGAAACGACTACTGAAACGACAACAACGACTCAGCCACCATCATTCTCAACGCCACCGCCACGTACACTTGGTTTCCCGACGCTATACCATGATTTTGACAAAGCACCCGTACAAGAATTATATCAAGACGAATTGATTATTATTCACAATCTGATGTCTGCCAATTCATCGGTTATTATTGAAGTCGCTTCACACACAGACGCGCGCGGACCTGCGAGCTACAATCAACAACTTTCAGCCCGTCGTGCCAACGAAGTCATTGATTATCTCAAAGGCAAAGGCATCGACGAAAGCCGCCTCAATGCCAACGGTTATGGCGAATCTCAACCTGTGAACGAATGTTCAGACGGCGTGAAATGTAGCGAAGAGAAACATCAGGAAAATCGTCGTACTGAAGTACGTGTGGTAGGTAATTCTAATTAATGCGAAACGGGTTGAAAAAAACTTAAAAAATCCCCAGTCCTTTAGGCAACTCGAAATAAATAATTAGTCAAAACTACTTGTTCTTTTTCACTCACTCTGCGTTGCAGAAATGGTCATTTATCCCGATAAACTCACATTTTCGCGCCTTGATTGAGCAAAAAATAACTTCGCATTTTTGACCAATTATTTAATTCGAGTTGCCTTATATGTTTGTTAAGTGAAAGAAATTAAATAAATTCGACAATTACGGCGCATAATGTCGAAGTTATTTTGTTTCTTTCACTAAGGGTTTTCTCATAAAACTTATTTCCCCCCCCTTTTGGATGGGTTTGGGGGGAAGGAAAATACGTTTATGAGAAAACCCTTCTACGTTACATTATTGTTCTTCAAGGCTTTCTGTTATCATCTGATAGTATTCAGGATGAATTTCATAAGAAATAAAATTGCGTTTCAAGTCTCTGCAAAGCGTCAATTCCTTTCCACTTCCACCGAATAAAATAAAATAAAGTAACCATCATCAGGCTGTGTACAGGACTTGATAGCATTTCAGCTAAACCGAGCGGTATTTGGCAGGTCTCTAAACTTTGGGTTATTGGAGAAAAGGCGGAATAACTCCATGCTATCATTGATATGTCTAACCATTTTTTTCTTCACTTAAGGCAACTCGCAACAAATAATTGGTCAAAACTACTTGTTCTTTTTCACTCACTCTGCGTTGCAGAAATGGTCATTTATCCCGATAAACTCACATTTTCGCGCCTTGATTGAGCAAAAAACAAATCGCATTTTTGACCAATTATTTATTTCGAGTTGCCTAAGTGTAAATTCAAAATACATATTATTTTGTTGTTACTATTTGATATTCAAGGGAATATGTTTTTTTAGTGAATGTTTAATCTCGTAATTAGCAATTATTTTTGCATAATTCTTTTTTATTTTAAATAACATCTATTATCTTCGTAATGTGAAGCAGTGAAATACTTTTGCCCAAGCCCAAAAAAATATACATTGAATATCCTTCATATCTACACACACAAAACTGCACATTTTTCTCTGATATTCGCGTGATTTATAAAATTATATCCTCACGTACCTGTACGTTGTGTCTGCATACCCCTGCACAAATTTCATGTGGGGATTCTCTAAATTGAGTTGACGTATGAACACCCACCTCTATAGATTCCTCACAGGTATTTGCCTGATGAGTTGCTTGTTATTTGTGTATGCCTTGCCTCAACAGGCTATTGGTCAACAATATATCCAAATCGGAAACGGCTCGACAATCACCGACGATTCAGAGCCTTCTCCTATCAATATATGGTTTCGCAGCCTACACGGACAAGTTGTTTATACCAAAGAAGAGCTTAATGCCGCAGGTTTCTTTGGCGGACAGATTTCAGAATTGGGCTTTTATATTGAGAGCGTACCTGCCTACGATTTACCAAACTATACGATTGGTATCAAGACCACTATGCAAGGGGATACCAGCACATATGATGAAGGCGGCTTCACGACAGTCTATAATGCGAGTAGCTACGCGCCTACGGCAGGCGGATTTGATATGCTGACACTGGACATGCCCTTCTACTGGTCGGGAACGGAAAATCTACTCATAGACGTTTGTTTTGACCCTGTACCAAATTACACCGCTACGGGAATAGTGCGGTCTGATCCGGCAACCTATGGTTTTCGATATACCCTATCTGATGATTTTTCTCAATGCGGTGTTCCTACCAACAGCTTTACAAGTAGCAAACCACAATTACAACTTGCCGTACAAGGACAAGCTGCCAACGATGCGGGCATCACGAGCTTGAGCGCACCAATAGAATTTTGTGCCGGTGCCCAAGACATCATAGTAGAAGTTGGCAATTTTGGTATCAATATCGTCGATTCTGTACAAGTCAATTGGACATTTGATGGTGCTGCTCAATCTACCGTCTTTCTTACCATGCCCTTAGATACTCTTGGCGGTACAGGCTTACAATCAAGGCTCGTCACACTGGGCAATCAAACTTTCACCAATGGCAGTGCTTACGATTTGGAGGTATGGACTTCCTTTCCTAATGGCGTTCAAGACACAGTCAGCCTTAATGATACCCTGCGAACGGTGTTACAACCTTCCTTAAACGGTACATACACGATTGGTGGGAATGCCCCGGATTATACAAGCATTTCGGCTGCCGTCACCGACCTCAACACCTATGGCATTTGTGGCCCTGTGACTTTCGATATCAGGGCAGGTTTTTATGACGAACAATTTAGTATCAATCAATTCACAGGAAGCAGTTGCGATACGCCTGTTGTATTTCAATCCGAAACAGGAGATAGCACCAGCGTTGTTATCAATGATGTCAATGATAATTTCAGCAATAATTATATCGTACAACTGAATGGTGCAGATGGCGTCACCTTTTCAGGTATTACCTTCGTATGTACGGGTTCGTATGCGCGCGCTGTGTATATGCGTGGTGCAGCAGATTGCAATACATTCCAAAATTGTGTATTTGAGGGAAGTGCAGTAGCTTCTACATCATCGAATTACGCATTAATCAGCACTGAAAGTAATACATTATATGATAAAAATATTATTAAAAACAATGTATTCAAAAACGGTAGTTACGGGCTATATCTCTTTGGAGATGATGGTTTTATAGGACCGCCGGGAGAAGGAGAATTTGATGAATTTCTTATTGGAAATCTTGTCGTTGACCCCGACTCAGCCACCCTTCAAATATATGATAACCTTTTTGAAGGACAATACGCCCGAAGCATCAATTTGGAGTCATTTGGCGGTGCTTTAATTAGCAATAATACCCTCAATTCTAATTCTACCTATTCAAGTTGGCGGTCAATTGGCGTATATAATTCAAATGGTGGTGTGGAAATATCCGGCAATCAGATTACTGCATTGATAGGATATGGTATTGAAATGAGTTTTTCGCAAGGCAGCCTGACACAGCGCAACCTTATCGCCAACAACTTTGTCGCCATCACAGGTAGCGGCAACAATATTCGAGGAATAAGTACCAGTTCTGTCATTGATACAGACATTTATCACAATAATATTAATATACTTAGCAGTCAAGATGGGACAGTGGGTTTATATATGGATTCTCCCAGTGCCGTAGATATTGCGAACAACTGTATTGTAAATGTCGGTGGTTACACAGTTCACTACATTTTTCCAAACGGCATTACCTCTGACTACAACAACTTTCACCAAACAGGAAATTTTCTCGGCAATTATAATAATACATCTGTGGCAGATTTGGCGGCATGGCAAAGTACATCCGGCTTAGATGCCAATTCGATTTCTGTAAATCCACTCTACACAACCTATACAGATCTGCATGTCAATACAATCGACCTCAATGGCGCAGCTGCGCCACTCGCCGACGTAACTACGGATATTGATGGCGAAATGCGTGATGCCACCACACCCGATATTGGCGCGGATGAATTTTCCCCGCCACCCAATGATGCAGGATTGGTAAACCTCACCGCCCCCGATATTCCCTTTCCGGCAGGTACTTATCCTATATATGGTATCCTGAAAAATCATGGTACCGACGAGCTGC
>CALHBW010000126.1 GCA_937930625.1 uncultured Saprospiraceae bacterium
GGCTTGCTCGGACTCACATCCAATTCAAAACTCGCAATCTGCAAATTGAGCAAGTACAAACCATCCTTTACATTATCCGGCACATAAATCATTTCTGTAATCGTACAATCGGTACGCGGTGCATCAGGATATTGCCAAAACGCTTTGTGTGCCAATAACTTACCTTCATCCACTTCTCTATCCACCGACGGCAGATCTAACAACAGGTGTTTGATACCACATTCGACGAGATATGCTGCTGCCTCGTGATGCAGGTACGGCGGATTCGCACCCGAATATTGGCGACTTTGCTTGGTGTCGTCATTCGGTTGAGTACGTAAAATTACTGCTTGCACTTCTCCTTTTTCTACCGCTTCCATTAACTGTTTTTTAACAATAATTCTATCTCCATTCGTTTGTTTTTGCGGGTATAAGGTGATTAATTTTGCCAAAAAGAAAAACTCGCGTAGGGATTGGTTGATGGTGTAAATTTCCTTCGCAATATGCCCCACGCACTCGGTATGTGTGCCGTTGCCATGTGGATTGATTTTGACATTTTTGAAATTCACCAAACCACCCTGACGAGTATCGCCCACGAAATTGCCCGAAATAACAGGTGAAAATTCGACAGGCGGCGCGTAAAAACAATTCGGATTCTCTAAGCCATCCTTGATGGGAATCGAAATATCAATTGGGCGACTGAGATTCGTTTGGTAAGTTGTACCATTAATAGTGATTTGGCAGTCGATAGTCGATAGTTGATGGTCCATAGCTGATAGCTTTATAGTCCATAGCTTGTAGTCCATAATTTCGTTTTTCGCTACGCGAAAAAGATAATCTCGCGGCTGCCTATCTACTATGGACTATCGACCATCGACTAAAATCACAAAATTACCCAAAATATTCGGGCAAACCGAAAATTCGTATTACCTTTATTACAAGGAATTATTAAGTATTGGAAAAGACAACCAACATAGATTTACTAGAAAGGGATTTGTATCTGAAACAGTTACAAATTAAAAGCCTTTTGTATATTACTCAATCTATCAATAAAAACGTATCTGCAGATAATTTATTTAAAATTTATAAAGATACGCTCAATTGGGAGTTGGGGATACCTCGTATGGCTTTGTTCTTTCGGGAGGATGAAAAATGGCTCTGCAAAAGCCACATCGAAGCTAAAGACGAACTACTCAATGCCGATATGAACGGGCATATCAAAAACTATTCACGAATTAGTCTGCTCGAAGAAGATAAGCCTGCCTACCTAGAGGATTATGACATTGTTGTGCCTGTTTTTCATAAAGAAACGCCGATTGCCGTGACCTTTATCGGCGGCTTAAATGATAATGACGATATTTATGAAAAAATAGAATTTGTCAGTACCATTACGAGTATTATTTCCGTAGCAATTGAAAATAAACGACTGTTTAAGAGGCAGTTAGAGCAAGAGCGACTCAAGCGAGAAATGGAGCTTGCAGCCTCTATGCAAAATCTACTCATTCCTACATCACTTCCCAAAAATGATTATTATAAATTTCATGGCGTTTACAAACCACACTTGGGGGTTGGTGGCGATTATTTTGATTTTGTGGATGTCGGGAATGGTGAAGTATCATTTTGTGTAGCGGATATTTCGGGAAAAGGCATTGCTGCTGCCCTGTTGATGTCCAATTTTCAGGCACACGTACAGGCGATTGTACGACGCGATTTGCCGATGCGAAAACTCATTAAAATCCTTAATAAACGAGTGTTAGAAATTACGAAAGGAGACAAGTTCATCACGTTTTTTATTGGAAAATATAATGTCGAAACCCGAAAACTACAATACATCAATGCAGGACATACGCGCCCGATTTTGTTGATGGATTGTTGTAAATATCGACTTGATGAAGGCTGTACGATACTCGGTGTGTTTGATAAATTACCGGATATTGAGGTGGGCGAAATTACAGTAGAAGAAGACGCGATGCTTGTCGCATACACCGATGGCTTGACTGATTTGAAAAATGAAAACGGCGATTATTTCAATGTTGACTCGCTCGAAAAATTTATCGACGATAATCGCGACATGGAAGTTGAACAATTTAATGAAAAACTCCTTAAACATATTGACAAGTTTAAAGGCAATCGCGAATATCCCGATGATGTAGCGGTACTTACCTGTAAACTTTATTAATTTTGAATACGTTATAACGAATACACGAATAACGAGTCAACGAATCACGACACATGGGCATTTCTAAAATTCTAATTATCGTTGGTATTTATCTGGTATATCGGAATTTCATTAAGCCGTATATGATAGATGCGCCTGTCTTTCGTAAAACCAAAGAAAAAATTGACGAGAAGGAAAAAGACAAAGGCGACTTTATTGATTATGAGGAAGTCGAATAACGTAACACAGACATTCCTGTCTGTGCTATTTAACAGACAGGAATGTCTGTGTTACTTATCCTTTTCAATGCCTCTCCAAGCGTCTCCACCGTATTACACAAAGACAGTCGCACATACCGCGCACCATTTTTACCAAAAATAAATCCCGGTGTCAGGAACACGCCCGTTGCATGTAGCAACTCATCCAACCATACTTCGATACTTTCCACTTCGTTCGGTGCTTCTGCCCATAAAAACATCCCGACTTGCCCTTTTTCGGGTGGACAACCGAGTGCTGTGAGTATTTTTGTGCCAACTATTTTTCGTTTTTTATAAATCTCATTTAATTCATCAAACCACGTATTATCCAGTTTCAATACCTCTGCTGCTGCCAATTGCAATGCCTTAAACATGCCCGACCCCAGATTGCTACTCACTTGCTGCGTGGCTTCAATATAAGGTGTAGCTCCCGCCAAAAATCCAACGCGCCAACCCGCCATATTATAGCTCTTACTCAATGAGTTAAGCTCTACGGCAACTTCCTTCGCGCCTTCAAAATCGAGGATGCTGATAGGATTTTCATTCAAGATAAATGTGTATGGATTATCGTGGCAAATGAGGATTTGGTGTTGCTTTGCAAATGTAATTAAGGATTCAAAAAATGCTCGCGATGCTCGTGCTCCTGTGGGCATATTTGGGTAATTAATCCACATGATCTTGGTGCGGGGTGTGAGTTGCGCTGCGATTTCATTCAAATTTGGCAACCAATCATTTTCAGCTTTCAAATCATAGGAAATAATATTCGCCCCCGCCAATTTCGCACAATTAGTGTAGGCAGGATAGCCCGGATCCGGTACGAGTACATCATCTCCCGCATCCAAAAATGCCAT
>CALHBW010000127.1 GCA_937930625.1 uncultured Saprospiraceae bacterium
TGTCCCTACATGCTCTACATGCGGACGGGAAATTTTGGGTAATGCTTTTGAATCCTTCAACAACATTTGCGGTGAAAACACCTCTAAATTCCCCTCATTTTGATATACTATTTTCCTATCTAAAATTTGAAAAGAAGTCAACTCTTTCAATTCAATCAATTCCTCAAATGCCGCATATACATCAAATACAAATACCCCTTTCGCGGGGTCATTCAAGTAAATTTGATTATTTCTTTCTACAAGAAAATTTGGCTGCGGCAGTTCATCAAATAAGAAGGTAAAAATTTCGCTTTCCAACAAAATTTCACCATTTCGGTCTATTTTTTTAAGCGTAAATGTAATCGGGTCGTAGAGCCACAAATTGCCGTCGTTGGCAAAGCAAAGGGCTTGTACATCATTCGCCTGTAAATCAAATAACTCATATCGTGCTGCTTCATTGAGTGTATTATCAAGCGTTACTATCGTTTGGAATTCAGGATAATATAGAAGAATTTGAAAAGGGTTGGTCGCATCCGCAAGGGTAGGATTACCAAGTGAGAAGTTATTATATCGGAACTTTTCTTCACCTTCGGGTGTATATTTTACCAACTCGCCGCGTTCTGTGATTACAAAAACATTGAGCAATTTATCGGTGGTAATGAAAGTTGCTTTTTCGGAGATAGTGGTGATGTGGGTGTAGGTGCTGTCTTGGGCGGATAATAGAGAAATTTGCACAAAAAAAAGCGCAAAAAAACAAAAAAATATTTTTGAAAATACTTGACAATACGTCATTTTTATGCTAATTTTATATCAAAATTTGATACATGAAAAGTATATCATTAAAAATTCAAGAACCTATTTTATTTGATGCGGACAATATGAGCAGTCAGCTTGAAACAAGTCGCAACAAATATATAAATGAGGCAATTGCTTTCTATAATAAGCATCAAAAGCGCGAATTGTTGAAGGCACAAATTGCTTTTGAAGCTAAAATTATAATGGACGAATCAATGGAAGTTTTACACGAATTTGAACAACTCAACGATGAAATACCAACAATTTGAAATTTGGATAGCTGACTTGCATCCGAATTTTGGGGAAGAAACGGGAAAAACACGTCCTGTGCTGATAGTCCAAAGCAATATACTCAATGATGTAGGGTATCGCTCCACAATAATATGCCCTTTCACCACTGGAACCCGAAAAAAAATTACCGTTTTACGAATAAATGTGGGAACAGGCGAAAGCGGATTGAACGCTCCAAGTGCTGTTATGATAGACGAAGTCCGTGCGATAGACAACAGACGTTTTATCAAAAAAATTGGCGAGCTACCTCAATCTCTGAAAAGCGTTGTTGCGGAAAACCTCGCAGTTGTACTTGATTTAGATTCATTTCGGCAGAATCAATAAAAACACTTTCTCTCGTCTCACTTCTCTTGTCTCACATCTTCAAAACACTCTAATTTCAAATTTTCCCCATCAAACACCGCATACGAATTATGCCTCATCCATTCCCCCAAATTGATATATCGACTCGTCCCATTTTTCAAAACCAAATCCAACGGAATATGCCGATGCCCGAAAATAAAAAAATCATAATGTTCGGTTTCCAGTTTTCGATTGGCGTATTGATAGAGCCATTCGCGTTCGGGCGTCGTGAATTTGTCGGGTGATTTTTCGTTGCCTTTTCTACTTCTACCTGACCAAAATTGTGCCAGCCCGATACCAAAATTCGGATGCAACCGCGCAAACAACCACTGACACAGCCGATTAGAAAATACCTTTTTGATAAATTTATAACCCTTGTCGCCCGGACCAAGCCCGTCGCCATGTCCGATAAAGAAACGTTTTCCACCAAGCGTACATTGTATCGGCGCACGATAAATCGGAATATCCAACTCCTCCTCGAAGTAGCGAAACATCCACATATCGTGATTACCAATAAAAAAATAAATCGGAATACCTGCATCGCGCAATTCCGCCAATTTGCCCAACAAACGCACATAACCTTTGGGAATCACCGTTTTATACTCAAACCAAAAATCAAATACATCACCCACCAAATAAATCGCTTCGGCATCCGCACGTATCTGTTCGAGCCAACGCACGATACGCGCCTCCCGCTCCCGACTCGCGGCATACGTAGGCGCACCCAAGTGAAAATCCGATGCAAAGTATATTTTTTTCTTGTTCATTCGTGACGCAAAGATACGTAAATCAGTCGCAAGAGTAAGTAGGATGCAACCTGTGAGTGATTTTTGTCGTTTTATCGTAAAGGCGATTTCAATCGCCATGTATAAAAAAGTGATTTCAACAAGGCGATTAAAATCGCCTATACGAGTCTTTTATGAAAAAAAATATCTGCCTATTCCTCATTATTGCTTTCATAGCGATAATCACTTCATTTCAGACCAATCCTGAAACTGCTACCGAGCGCGTCCAAGCGAATTATGCCGAAAATGTGGAAGCCTTTAGGGCATCTATTGATACGTATCTTGCTCTCGCTCAAATGAAAGTTGTTGATAGCGAAGCCTTATACAAAGCACACATTAACTGCCGTTTAAATTTTAAAAAAATAGAACATATCATTGGGCATTACGACGAGCAATATGTCAAATTTTCTTTGAATGGCGCACCGCTACCCGTCATTCGACAAGAACCGGACAGCATCCGCGTAGTAGAACCCGAAGGACTGCAAATCTTGGATGAACTCGTCGCAGAAGACGAACCGGACATCGAAAAAATCGTTGAAAAACTAAGCGTTCTGCAAACTTCATTCGCGGAAGTCGCGGCATACGAAAAACGGCGTCACTTGGACGATAAACGCATCATGGAAGCCATGCGCTCACAGATTGTGCGGGTATTTGCTTTGAGTTTGACGGGCTTCGATACGCCGGGTTCGGGGAATGGAATTGCGGAAGCAAAAGCAGCTTTACAAAGCATGTTGAATGATTTTTTAGAATATAAAAATGATAATAATGCAGCTGCAAAACCTCATTTCGCAAAAGCAAAAAATCTCTTTGAGGCGAGTATTAATTATTTAGGAAACAATACCGATTTCGATACTTTTAATCGCTTATATTTCATCCGAAACTTTATGAATCCACTCTCCGAATCCCTTTTAAATTTTCATTTGGCGATGAGATTTCGCTTGGATTCGGCAGAACGTGCGGCGACACTCTCCATTAATTATCACGCCAAAATGCCCTTCTCCAATGACTTCCTCAATCCGTATTACTACACCTATCTCAAACCGCATCAAGACAATGAAGCGATGGTCAAACTCGGCGGCTACCTCTTCTTCGAGCCTGCTCTTTCTACGAATAATAAAATGTCTTGCGGCACCTGCCATCAACCCGACAAAGCCTTTACCGATGGATTAAAAAAGAGTCGCAGCAACCACAGTGAAGGCACAGTACTCCGCAATTCGCCGACGATTATCAACGCTGTTTTTTCGTCGCGGCATTTCTATGATTTACGTTCCGATAGATTTGAAAACCAAGCAGCAGATGTCATTAAAAATGCAGATGAATTTCGCAGTGATTTCGATGAAATACGTGAGAAACTCTCACAAAGCCCTGAATATCAAAAACTTTTCAACGAAGCATTTGAATACGCCACTTGGAGCGAAACGAAAATTGACCAATATACAATTACGACAGCATTGGCTTCCTTTGTAAAAAGTCTTCGCTCCTTCAATTCGCCATTTGACCAATACATTCGTGGAGAAACGAAAGAAATAGACCCGCAAATAGAGCGCGGTTTCAATATTTTTATGGGCAAAGGCGCGTGCGGAACTTGCCATTTTGCACCAACATTCAACGGATTAGTCCCACCGGATTATCACGAAAACGAAACAGAAGTCCTCGGCGTACCCGCCGACACGACCAATACAGCAATTGACGCTGACGAAGGACGTTTCGCCAACGGACGCCCACACGAAGCCGCCGAACATTACCGCCATTCCTTCAAAACTGTCACGGTACGAAACGTCGCACTCACGCCCCCATACATGCACAATGGCATCTATGAAACCCTCGAACAAGTCGTTGATTTTTATAATAATGGCGGTGGCGCAGGCATGGGTCTGGAGGTTGAATATCAGACGCTTGCCCCCGATTCATTGGGCTTGAATTTGGAAGAACAAGCAGCCTTAGTGAAATTTATGGGGTCTTTGACGGATGATTCTTTTGAGGAGTATGTGCCTAAGCGGTTGCCGGAATTTGAGGTGGGGAGTGAATTGCGGGAGGTGTCGCGTGAAGTGGAATATTGACAATAAAAAACACCTCCAAACCAAAACGTCATTCTTATCTCAGAATTAACCATTTACTCTTACGTGATTGTAGAGAAAATTCATGAATTTTCTCTACAATCACATAAAACGCCGATTTCGCCATATTTTGATTGAACTCACTACTAAAACACCTCCAAACCAAAACGTCATTCTGAATTTATTTGAGTGTATCACAAAACGGTGGTGAGTCCACTCAAAATAAAAACCCTAAAAAGTAACCGTCATACTGAATTTATTTCAGTATCTCCCGAACGATGAAAAAACCATGCTGCACTAAAGAGCTAACTTGTTGTTTTTGAGTGAAATATAAAATTTTAGCTCACATTCAGTATTGTGCTTGTCGTTCGGGAGATTCTGAAATAAATTCAGAATGACGTTTTGGTTTGGAGGTGTTTTAGTGGTGACCACCAATTTGTGATACACTCAAGTAAATTCAGTATGACAGTTCATTTTGAGTTTTTAGAGTATTTATGGTCATCAAGAACTTTCTTTATAATTTATTTTAGAACACTCAATTTAATTTTCTTTTTTGGTCAAATCCATACTAAAAATGATGTATTGAAAATGCGTGATTTACATTTAAATATTCCTATTGGTAGTGTGGGGTATTTTCAATAAATATTACCTCTCTATTCTTAGCATTTCTCCTTCCCTTTCCCGTATATTTGCGCCCATTCGCCTACCTATGTAATATCCTGTATCATTTTTCATATTCTTATTGTAAAAATATATAAATGCAAAAAGTCCAACGCCACCGTTTCCAAAAAATCATGGTTGCCAACCGAGGCGAAATTGCTATTCGGATACTTCGTGCTGCCTCCGAATTAGGTTTGCGAACTGTCGCGATGTACACACATGAAGACCGTTATTCACTACATCGTTATAAGGCGGATGAAGCCTATCAAATCGGTGATGATGATGCGCCCTTAAAACCCTATTTGGATATAGAGGAAATTATAAAAACGGCAAAAAAGAACGGGGTAGAAGCCATTCATCCCGGCTATGGTTTTTTATCGGAAAATGTAGATTTTGCGCGGCGATGTCGTGAAGAAGGCATTCGATTTGTGGGACCCGACCCGGAGGTGATGGATATGTTGGGCGATAAAATCAAGGCAAAAGAAATCGCTAAAAAGCTGGATGTACCGCTTATTCTCGATAATGAACAAGCCATTACTTCCTACGAAGTAGCCGAAGCAGAAGCCGCACGAATTACTTATCCTGTGATGGTCAAAGCCGCTTCAGGCGGTGGTGGTCGCGGGATGCGAGTGGTGCGTTCTCAATCGGAACTTCGCAAGGCATACAACGAGGCAAAAGGCGAGGCATTGACCGCTTTTGGCGACGATGAGATTTTTATTGAAAAATTTATCGAAAACCCAAAACACATTGAAATTCAGATACTTGGCGATAGGCACGGCAACATCGTTCACCTATTCGAGCGCGACTGTTCGGTACAACGCCGCTTTCAGAAAGTCGTCGAAGTCGCCCCCGCCATTTCCATCAAACAAGATACAAAAGATAAACTTTACGAGTACGCTATCCGCCTTGCACGACACGTCAATTACAGCCATGCAGGTACGGTCGAATTTTTAGTTGACCAAGCCGAAAATATCTACTTCATCGAAGTCAATCCGCGCATACAAGTTGAGCATACGATTACGGAAGAAATCACCGGAATAGACATCGTGCGCTCGCAGATTTTGATTGCGATGGGCTACGAATTGTCGCATCCAACGCTGCTCATTAATCGCCAAGAAGACATCACCTATAATGGTTGTGCCATCCAATGTCGCATCACAACGGAAGACCCCGTTAATAATTTCAAACCCGATTACGGTACGCTTGTCGCGTATCGGAGTGCGGGTGGTTTTGGGATTCGTTTGGATGCCGGAAGTGCTTATACAGGAGCGAAAATTTCGCCGTTTTTTGATAGCATGTTGGTCAAGGTCACGGCTTCGGGGCGCACGATGAAAGGGGCGGCTGACCGACTGCATCGCGCCTTGACAGAGTTTCGCATACGCGGGGTCAAAACGAATATTGGTTTCTTAGGAAACGTATTAAAAAATGATATATTTCAAGAAGGAAAAGCCACCGTCAGCTTCATTGGCGACAATCCCGAATTGCTTGCTTCGCGCCGTGCTTTGGATAGAGGAACGAAGACCTTGCGCTATCTCGGTCACGTCATCGTCAATGGCAATTCGGACGTAAAATATGTGGATGAAAATAAAGTTTTTCGCCGCCCTATTCCTCCAAAATGTGATACCAATTCCGACTATCCAAAAGGCACAAAAGACCGCTTAACCGAACTCGGATCGGAGGGTTTTTCAAAATGGCTAAAGGAGCAAAAAACCATTCAATACACCGATACGACCTTCCGCGATGCTCATCAATCGCTGCTCGCTACGCGCGTGCGTACACATGACATGTTGCGTGTGGCAGAGGGCTTCGCAAAGCATCATCCCAACATATTTTCAATGGAAGTTTGGGGTGGCGCGACCTTCGATGTCTGCCTACGTTTTTTGAAAGAATGTCCGTGGAAACGCTTGGAATTATTGCGGAAAGCGATGCCGAATGTCTTATTGCAAATGTTATTAAGAGGTTCAAATGCAGTGGGTTATGCAGCTTATCCTGATAATTTAGTCGAAAAATTTATCGAACAAGCATGGGACACAGGTGTGGATGTATTCCGTATTTTTGATTCGCTCAATTGGGTGGAAGCAATGCGTGTGAGCATAAGCGCGGTACGCGAGCGTACAGGCGGATTGGCTGAGGCTTGTTTGTGTTATTCGGGCGATATTTTGGATGAAAAACGCACCAAATATACGCTGCAATATTACTTGGATTTGGCGCGTCAATTGGAGGATGCCGGAGCACATATTTTAGCGATAAAAGACATGACGGGCTTGCTCAAACCCTATGCCGCCGAGCGATTGATTACAGAACTCAAAAAGGCGGTGGATTTGCCCATTCACTTGCATACGCATGATACTTCTTCCATTCAATCTGCTACCTATTTGAAGGCGATTGAAGCGGGTGTAGATGTGGTCGATGTGGCATTGAGTTCGATGTCGGGGCTGACTTCACAACCCAATTTTAATTCGGTGGTCGGCATGATGCAAGGGCATGAACGCGAAAATAAACTTGACATAAATTCACTCAATGAATACGCGAATTATTGGGAGGCAGTGCGCGAGTATTATTATCCATTTGAAAGTGAATTGAAAGCAGGTACGGCGGAAGTTTATAATCATGAAATTCCGGGTGGTCAATACTCCAATTTGCGTCCGCAAGCGCGGGGTTTGGGATTGGAAGATAAGTTTGAAATTATCAAACAAAACTATCGTCATGTCAATGATTTATTTGGTGATGTGGTCAAAGTAACGCCTTCCTCAAAGGTCGTCGGCGACATGGCTATGTTTATGACTGCCAATGGTTTATCCAAAGAAGATGTACTCGAAAAAGGTGATTCGTTGGCATTTCCCGATAGCGTAAAAGCCTTCTTTAGAGGTGATTTGGGACAAGCACACGGTGGCTTTCCGAAGGAATTGCAAGCCAAAGTCCTCAAAGGCGAACAGCCCTACACCGACCGACCGAACGCCCATCTCGAACCGATTGATTTTGATAAGGAATTTTCTGAATTTAAAGAAAAATTTGACTACGCGCATTTTAATGATTTTATATCGTATAAATTGTACCCGCGTGTCTTTGAAAAATTTCACGACCACTTCGCCGAGTATGGTGCGATTCGCAATTTACCGACCTTAGCATTTTTCTATGGTTTGCAACCCAATGAAGAAATTATCGTCGAATTGGAATCCGGCAAACGCATCCTCATCAAATACCTCGACAAAGGCGAACCAAACGAAGACGGCTACCGCACCCTCTTCTTCAATCTCAACGGACAAACCCGCGCTATACAAGTCCGTGATTTATCCATTGAAACCAATAAAGTCATTCACAAAAAAGCAGCAAAAGACGGCGATATTGGTGCGCCATTACAAGGGAGTTTGTCGAAAATATTGGTGAAAGCAGGCGATAAAGTCGCGCAAAATGACCCGCTATTTATCATCGAAGCCATGAAAATGGAAAGTACGATTACCGCACCGAAGGCAGGAACGATTAAGGCGATTCATTTGGCAGAAAAGACGATGGTGGAGCAGGATGATTTGGTGATTGAACTGGAGTAGACTAAACTTTTTATATGTCTAAAACGATTTAAAATAATTCACATGCATGGATGTTTTAAAAAAAAATTGAAATATTCATACTTCAAAAAATATCTTTCCTCATATTCTGTGACATATAATTGTTCTTCAAAAAATAGTTTGCTTGAAATTCCATCATAGCAATAAAAAATAATACAAAATAAAAATTTTTATTTATCATTGATAATCAATTACTTTAATTGCGTAAATTTTATACTAATATTGATTTTCATTAGCGTGACATAGTAAAAAGTGACTTGCGCTTACTACTTATTTTCTGTATTTTTGTCTCGCACCGCCGAGTGATGGGTTTAAGTTTAATTACTTAAACCTTTTTTTATTCAAATAAGGTAAATTATGTTTTTTTAATGCAGTATAAAATTTAATTACATATGGTAAAAACGAATTACAAAATAAATCTATGCTTATTAATGGCATCGGTACTTATTGCGGTTGCTCTTATTCTATATCTAAACTCATTAAAAATGAAAGAAGCAGCAGATTCTTTAATTAAAAAGTGTAAAGAGGCGATAAAAAATAATGACCCTGAATCCGCAATTGCTATGCTTTTGAATAGCATGAGTATAAATGAAGAATATTCCAAAGTTTTATTGATTCAATCCGGTATCCTTGTGAGATTAGAAAGTGATAAAATGTTAGGAATCATCGACAGTAAAGAATACGATACTCGACGTAGTAAGATTGATTATACCGTATTGCAAGTAGTGAGCAGTGTTCGGCAAAAGTAATCAGCGTACAAACCGCTACCTTAATTCATTGAATATCTATTAAAAACACTGAATATCGCGTCATGTGTAAGTATAATTCGCGTTCCTAAAGGTCGTAATAATTACAGAATCCTGTAGAAATTACAGTAAAATTCTTTTATAATCCGCTAAATCTATGTATTTTGAGAAAGATTTAGCGGATTATAAATTTATTACTCAAACAGACAGGAATGTCTGTGTTACGATTATCATGTCAAAAATATTCATTGGAAGAGAAAAAGAAATAGAAGTACTGAATGATGCTTTTAATTCAAATGAAGGAGAATTGGTCGCGGTTATCGGAAGGCGTAGGGTTGGTAAGACCTTCTTAGTCAAGACAATATATGAAGAGCATATTTGTTTTGAATTGACGGGATTACAGGATAAAAACTTTGAAGACCAACTGGAAAACTTTAATCGTCGCCTCAATCTCAGTCAATCCCTCAAATCTTATCCGATGCCTAAAAGCTGGTTGGGGGCGTTTTATGATTTAATGGATTGGCTCGAAAAAACAAAAACCGACCAACGCCGCGTCCTGTTTTTTGATGAATTGCCGTGGATGGCTACGCCGCGCTCTCGTTTTTTGAGTGCCTTCGGTATGTTTTGGAATACATGGGCAGCATGGAATAATGTAGTCGTGGTGATATGTGGTTCGGCAGCTTCGTGGATGATAGAGAAGGTTATCCGCGACAGAGGCGGTTTGTATAATCGCGTCACCAAACGCATTTACCTAAAACCCTTCACACTACCCGAAACAGAAGCCTATCTCAAAAGCAAAGCCCTAAATCTTGAACGTTATCACATCGTACAAATTTATATGGCAATGGGCGGCATTCCGCATTATCTCAAAGAAATCAAAACGGGATGGACTGCCACACAAGCCATTGATAATATCTGTTTTTCGGAAACGGGCTTGCTCAAAAATGAGTTTTCAGAGCTGTATGGTGCTTTATTCGACCATCCGGAGGCGCATGAGGCGGTGGTACGCGCATTGGCGACTTCGCATCAGGGCATTACACGTACCGAGGTTGCCAAGCGTAGCGGATTATCACCCAATGGTCAACTCACCAAGACGCTAACGGAACTCGAACAATCCAGTTTTATCAAAAGTTATCATCCATTCGGAAAGAGAAAGAAAGACAAATTATTTCGCCTGACAGATGAGTATTCGTTGTTTTATTTGCGATTTATAGAAAACCAAATTCACGAGGAAGAGGAGGTGTGGCAACGCCTCAGTCAAACCCAAGCCTACAAAATATGGGCGGGTTATGCTTACGAAAATGTCTGGCTCAAACACATTCCCCAAATCAAAAAAGGACTTGGTATTTCAGGGATGTATTCGCAGTCGTCGTCCTTTTATGCGAAGCCAACCGAAGATGAAAAAGGACTACAAATTGACCTTCTACTCGACAGAAATGACCACGCCATTAATCTTTTTGAAATCAAATTTTATAAGGATGAATATGTAATGAACGAAGCCGATGCAACAAGCCTCCGCCAACGACGCGGCATCTTCCAACGCAGCACCAAAACCCGAAAACAAATTTTTTGGAGTCTGATTACGACCTTCGGATTGAAGTTGAACAAACACGGACTTGGTGCATTTCAGCATGTGTTGACTTTGGATGATTTGTTTGTGCCATAACTCCAAACTCACCCCTGCACATACACCACATACTTCTCATCAAATGCCCGGCGGTCAAAATACTCTTTAATATCATAAACTTCTTTGTATTCGTCCTTATGAATCAAGTCGATTTCGCGTTCAATATTGCCGCCTTTGAGGGCGATTAAGCCATTGGGGAGGGCGTTCATTTGCTTGGTTTTCAGGAGTCGGCGCGACCACATCAGCAACTTATCAAGCGAAGTCACCGCGCGTGTCACCACAAAATCCGCT
>CALHBW010000128.1 GCA_937930625.1 uncultured Saprospiraceae bacterium
ATCGCCGCTCTGTTCGACCACAACCCAACACAGCAACATCCACAACACAACACAAAGCCTAAACCGAAACAACTCAAACAGATTTTTACAAAATTTTATTCGGATATTTCAAAGAACTCGCTTTTTTTGGGGTAGACTCAACGATGGTGCTTGGTAAGTTTGTAGATTATCCAGAGACCCCAGATTTACTTTTCAAAGCGAGATACAAAGAATTTAATGAAAAGTGGGAAAAGAAATTTGGATGGAAGTTGTACAAACCCTTGTCACTTCAAGATGAACATAATTTTACCTCATTACACATACCAACAACAAACAATATAAAAGCGTTCTGTGAGCAAATTCTATCAATAGTGAAAATAACAATTGATAGTTTGAACGAGAAGGAAATTGCAAGAGGAGTAACATTGGAAAGCAATGAGAAAGGTATTTCAAAATTTGAAAAGTTTCTGAAATCAAAGGATTGCGATTTTCCAGATATGATTAAATTTCTACGAAACCTTCAAGATTTACGTTCAGGTTTGGTTGCTCACCGCTTTAGTAAAAGTAATAAAAGCGCAAAACGTGCAATACAGTATTTTGATATAAAAGAAGACAACTTGATTGAAGTTGCAAACGATATATTTATCAAATTTATTCATACTTTCAATACTTTGGAAACACGTTTACTATATAACGGAGAACCTATAATGATATAAGCAAAATTTTACATTGGTCTTTCAGAAAATTCCCGTATATTTGAATAAAAATCAGCATAAAATATGACAAACAGCATCGGCATAGAATACATCACCGACGAAGCGGGCAACAAATCTAAGGTCTTGATTGCCTATGAAGATTGGCAGCACATAGAAACGGGTTTCAAAGAATGGATGGCATACAAAGCCAGAAAATCCAGTTTGAATACAGCTTTTATGGAAGTAAAATTGATGCAAGAAGGCAAACTGCCTAAGACCGATATGGAAACTTTTTTAGATGAATGTTAATGTCATTCCCACGCCGAATTTCAAAAGGGAAGCTAAAAAGTTGCTCAAAAAACACAGAACACTCTAAGAAATACTAACCCCATCATTCACAAAATCCACCACCAATTCCCTACCATTCACCTCCCCATTCTGATTCAAAAAATGCGCCAGCACCGACACCACCTCCTGCTCAATCGCCCTTGAAAAGTTTTTTTTGCTTAAAAAGTAAACTTATGTTATCTTTGTAAATGAATTTACAAAAAGGGCTACAAAAAATCGTAGGTGTATTTGAGGCGGAGGAGATAGATTATATGATAGTCGGCGGTTTTGCGATGAGTTATTATAACAAATTTCGCTTTACGGCTGATATGGATATTGTGGTGCAGATGTACCCCCATCATGTAGATAATCTTCTGCGGCATTTCCCGGACTGGTTGCCTTTTGCGGATAGTTTTAAGGAAAACGCGGGGCGAGGCATTGTGTTTAATTTGACGGATTTTAGCACAGGACTTCGCTATGATTTTATGGTCTATCAAGACAGCGATTATAATTGGAGAGCATTTGAACGACGACGAAAAGTGGATTTTTCCGGTATAGAATGTTTCATCGCTGCGCCCGAAGATTTATTGATTGCCAAACTAAAATGGTATGGCATGTCAAAAAGCACCAAGCAATTAGATGACGTAAAGTTCCTCTTAGATAACATCGAACTCAACAAACAATATCTCGAAAGCTGGTCTAAACAACTCAACATCAACCGATATGGACTTTTCTAAAGAAAATTTCGCCGCCAAACAAGCAGCTGACCGCCAATACGCCGAATGGTACAGCCAACTTCCCGATAAACGCAAAGCGGAAATGCTATTAAGCGGTTACGAATTTGTGGTGGGGAAAATACGCTACGATGTACACAAGGAAAACCCCTTTGCCACGGAGTCCGACGTGCGTATGCGCTTCATCGAACTCACGCAGAGTGATTATCCCGAATCAACCATGAATTTTATCCGCGAAAAAATGCGTGAACGCTCCGAAGCCGATTGGCAAAAACGGTTCAAAGCCATGAAAAAGACATTAGGCTGGTCATATGAAGATATGGCACGATACATGGGCGCGTCAAGTGGCGATTCGGTCAAGGCATCAGTTAATCGGCAGTTACCGGCTTTTGCGAAGTTGGCGGTGTGTTTGTTTGAAGAAATGGAGAAGAAATGACCCTTACTAAGCTACTCCCCAATCACCACCACCCCATTAAAATCCACCACCAACTCCCTACCATTCACCTCACTATTTTGATTCAAAAAATGCGCGAGTGGCGACACCACCTCCTGTTCAATCGCCCGTTGTAGCGGACGCGCGCCATAGCGTTCATCGAAGCCGATGTCGGCGAGATGTGCCATGAGTGCTTCCGTGAAATTAAGCGTAATTTTACGTTTCTTAAAACCTTCGCGTTCTTTCAGGTCATTCAATTCCTTAGTGGTAATCAGGCGAATATCGTCATTATTCAGCGCATTAAAAGTGACTATGGCATCTATGCGATTCAGAAATTCGGGACGGAAAAAACCGCGCATCGCGCCGCCGTAATCGGGTCGGGCATTTTTGTCGAAACCTATGGATTGTCGGTTGGAAGCACCGAGATTGGTCGTCATGATGATGATGGTATTTCGGAGATTGGTCACGCGCCCATAGGCATCTACGAGAATACCTTCGTCGAGTGCAGCGAGCAACGAATCAAAGATGACCGGATGCGCCTTTTCGACCTCATCGAGCAACAAAACCGAAAACGGACGCTCGCGAATATCCTTCACCAACTTGCCCACTTCGCGTCCCGTACCGATAAAACGATAAATCATTGAGGGGTCTTGAAATTCACTCATATCAATCCGAATCAGGGGCGATTGAGTCTGCCCCTCGCCGAAAAAATAGTCTGCCATGGCGCGTGCCGAAGCCGTTTTGCCCACGCCCGTCGGACCGGCAAAAATCATGGTCGTAATTGGTTTGTGCGGATTATTCAATCCTGCTTTGAAGACCTTTATCGTGCCGACCATTTGCTCTACTGCGCCGGGTTGTCCGATGATATTTTGCGAAAAATAATCTTTCAGTCCGTCCGAATCCAAGAGCAGGTCGTCGCGTAGGAAGAGTTCGGGCATTCCTGTCTGCTTGATGAAATTGCGGATGACGGCGGCTTTATCGACTTTTTCGGCTTCGTTGAGTTGGGCATCATTCACGCATTGACCGAGAAAATTAACCGCTTTGCCCGGAAAACTATTATACGGATAATATCGCTGCAATAGGCGATAGCTCACCCCCAATGCTTCTTTTCCGATACTGATATGAAGATTATTTGCACTAAAATCAGCGAGTTTTTGGAGGATATTTTGGATTTTGGCTTCGGGCAATTCGTCTATTTTCACCAACTGAAATTGCTCGGCAAAACCGGGCAGTAGCCGCTTGATGCTGTCGAGTTGTTCGGGGGTGACTTCGCCGACCATTTGCAATTTTCCTTCGCGTAGGTACGAGGACATAAATGACGCCACGCTATCCTCCGGTCCTTCGCCGCCCGTCTGCAAGAGGCGGATAAAGTCAACGACCCACAAAATGCCATTCGCCGAGCCTAATTCTTCGATGAGCGTTTCGCAGTTTTCTTGCCATTCACCGAGCCATTTTGCGGTGGCGGTGATACGTTGAGGCATGATTTGCCAAAAGGTAAAATCGAGTTTTGCATCGCGTTTTTTACTCGTAATTTTCCGAATCGCCTGCTTCAATACCGAACTTTTCCCCACCGACGGCTTTCCGACCAACAAGACATTAGACCGCGAATTGATGAGTTTTTCAATCGTCTCGCTGACTTTGTGTTCGAGTTCCCAAGCGGCATCGGGAAAGGCACTGATATTGCGGCGAATCGCTTTGGAGTAAGGGTAGCGGTCTGCCATCGAGGAGAGGGTTTTGTACTCCGGTTTGTAATTGTCGCCATAGTCAAATTCACGGTCATAATTCACTCGTAGCGTCACCGTATCCATCTGCGGAGGGCTACGCATGATGTGGCGATAGAGGTCTTCAGGCGTGAGTTCATTCAACAGATGTGTACAAAAATGCCGCACCAATGTATTAAATTGCTTGGCATCGTAATAGTGAAATTTACGACCAAACATAGGCAAATAACACTCGTGTCCGCCGTCCTCACTTTCGCCATAAATGACCGCAACAGGAACTTTCACCGCATCTTTCATCGGGTATGCCGAACGGTCATCCTGATAGGTTGGGCGTATAGAAATTTCGACCATTTTGAGCTTAGGCTCTGTGATGTCGAAAAAATCATATTCATCGTGACGTTTATATTGTTTTTGTAAATGCCCGGAAAGGGTCGCTTTGAGGCTTTTCAAATCTTTGTCCACGACCTTATGCTCCGTACCGACCAAGATGCCGAGTAAGGATTCGTCGGGAAGGGTGTAGTAGAGTAATGGGTAGTTGATGTTTTCCATGAATTAATGAGTGAATTGTGAATTTTGAATGAGTGAATGATGCTCAATTAACATGTTCTTATTTATGTATTATTTTGTTTTTAATTTATAATGAAAAAAAATGCGGACGTATTATTTTGTAGTTTTTGTATGTAAAAATTGTTTTTATCGAATTTTATAAATTTTAATTTGTATTAATATTTCAATAAAAATAAAAATTATGTATTCGTTTTAAATTTAATTTTTCGAATTATGTTCTGCAATAATACGTTTTACCTCTTCAATATCCATGTCAAGTGCTTCTGCGATTTTGTCGTTGGGGATGTCTGCTTTTTTCATACCGAGAATGGCTCGTACTTTTGTTTCTCTTGTATTTTGCTAAGGCTTCATTAGCTGTCTCTTCAACCAAATCTTTAATATCTTCCATTTTCGTCATTTGATAACTGGCAATTTTTCGCTGTCGTTCCACAAACTCTTTGTATTCGAGTCTTTCTTTTCGGGAGAGGTGCATTTTATCGAGTTTTTCTTTGGCTTCTTCGAGTCCGGGGGCGGTAAAATCTTCTAAAACGGCACCTGTTTTTAAGAAAAATATCCATTCGTCCAATTCACTGCTGACCTTTTCTTCATTGAATAAACCCGCTTTGATTATCCAAAATTCGGGATAGATTTCATGGACTTTGTACTTGTCGTAAAGTATTTTTTGTTTGAGAGAAAGATTTAATATATCGCCTTTATGAAAGCCCTTAAAATTGGTGGTGCCGTGATACACATAGTCCTCTCCTTGTCCCAAATCAAAATAAGCAATCGTAATAGAAATCACTTTTTTGACGTTGCTGTAAGTTTGCTCTTTTTCAAAGTATTCCGTAATCACATTCGATGCACCGTACAATATTCGGTGAAAATAATTGTATTGTTTGATATTTTGAACTTCTATGATGACGTACTCGCCTTTGGTATTTTTTACGAGAATGTCAACGTCATTATATTTATCGTCTTCGTCTTTTTTGTTACTTTGTCCGCCTAATATCGTTTGAATTTTTATGTCCTCATTCAGCAAAACAGAAAGGAAGCCCTCTAAAACCACAAAATTGGCTTTATCGCGCAAAAGTCGCTTCATCGCCCAATCGAAGCGAATTAACTTCATTTTCTTT
>CALHBW010000129.1 GCA_937930625.1 uncultured Saprospiraceae bacterium
AATTAAAAAGAGATAAAATATTATTTCATGTAAAAACGTATTTATTTTTACTCACAAAACAAGCCACCTTTTGCAAGGTTGAGCATCAATAACACCTTGACTAACAACTAATTAACCAATCAACTAATCACGTCAAATTAACGCATTACTATTCACTCATTCGTTCATTCAAAATTCATTCATTATGGAATAGAAGTAGGCAAACTGACTTCAATAGGCTATCTTCGCATTTTTATTTTACAAACATTCATCATTATGCACTACAGTACACTTGGCAGCAGCGGACTCAAAGTATCAAGAGTTTGTCTCGGTACTATGACTTTTGGTAAGCAAAATACTCAAGCAGAAGCTTCCGAACAGCTCGACTACGCACTTGACCACGACGTTAATTTCATTGATACTGCCGAAATGTACGCCGTACCCCCAACGAAAGAAACCTACGGCAAAACAGAAGAATACATCGGCAATTGGCTCGCCGAAAATTCGGGCAAACGTGAGCAAGTGATTATCGCAACGAAAATAGCAGGAAAGGGCTTGTCCTACATTAGAGGTGGTGACAAAATACTTGGCAAACATATTGAAAGCTCTGTAAATGAATCACTTAGGAGGTTAAAAACCGATTATATTGATTTGTATCAATTGCATTGGCCCAATCGTGAATACCCGCATTTTAATCGTCATTGGTTTGGTAAATCTGATTTCTCAAACGTAAACGCAGAACAAGAAGAAGCAGAGATTTTGGAAGTCTTGCAAGCATTGGACAAGTGTGTGAAGGCAGGAAAAATACGCTTCTGTGGCTTATCCAACGAATCTCCGTGGGGCATCGACAAATACATCCAATTGAGCAAAGCCCACAACCTGCCACGTATGGTTTCTGTTCAGAACGAATTTAGTTTGATACAAAGTAAAGATTGGCCCTACGTGACCGAGTCTTGTGTGCTCAATGATTTGGCTTACCTTCCTTGGTCGCCACTTGGTGGCGGCGTCTTATCGGGCAAATATCTGAATGGTGCAATGCCCGAAGGTAGTCGTTGGTCATTCGCCGGACGACATGGCAATTTTCGCAATCAGGAGATGGTGCATAAAGCAGTCGCGGGTTATGCAGAAGTAGCAAAAAAGCATGGAATGACTACGAGCCAATTGAGCCTCGCATGGTGTAATCAATTTGAATGGGTAACATCCACGATTATCGGTGCTACCAAAATGTCGCAACTCAAAGAAGACCTCGCCGCTTTTGAAAATCCATTAAACGAGGAAGCCATGGCAGATATTGATGTGGTATTGAGGGAGTACCCGATTCCATATGCGTGATGTAACACAGGCTTCCAGCCTGCACGTTCATCAGATTTTTCTTGAAAATAGCATAGCAAGTGTGGTGCAAGCTGGAAGCCTGTGTTACTTTTTTTCAAAAAAAATAAAAATTTATACGCAAATTAGTTAAATTATTTGTAGTTTTGAGACATAAAATCAAAGCACAATGAGCAACACTTACTTAGACCAACTCAATGACATTCAGCGTCAAGCCGTTACGACTACCGATGGTCCGGTGATGGTCATCGCAGGTCCGGGGTCGGGCAAGACGCGCGTACTGACTTTTCGTATCGCGCACCTCATCGAAAAAGGGGTGAAACCCTGGAATATTCTCGCGTTGACGTTTACGAATAAAGCCGCCAAAGAGATGAAAGAACGTATCAATAATACGATTGGCGGCGGTGCGGCAGGTTCGGTATGGGCGGGGACTTTTCACTCGATTTTTGCGCGTATTTTGAGGTATGAAGCAGAACTCATTGGCTATCCTACCAATTTTACCATCTATGATACACAGGACACTAAGAGTGTTTTGAGTAATATTATCCGCGAAAATAACCTCGAACCAAAGGTCTATTCGGTCAATGGTGTACGTGCGCGGATTTCTTCTTGCAAATACAATTTAATTTCGCCGAAAGCATACATTGACAATCATGAATTAATTCAGGAAGACCACCAACGCCGACAACCGCATTTTCAGAAAATATATAAGGCATACATGGCGCGTTGCAGACGTGCAGGAGCGATGGATTTTGATGATTTGTTGTACCAAATGTTTATCTTGTTACACAAAAATCCGAATGATATAATTAAGAAATATCATGACAAATTCAGGTATTTAATGGTGGATGAGTTTCAGGATACGAACTTTTTGCAGTATCAAATTGTACGCAAATTGGTGAATTATCCGAATAGCCCGCACAATGTATGTATCGTAGGCGACGACGCTCAAAGTATTTATGCCTTTCGAGGTGCAACGATTGAGAATATTTTGAATTTTCAAAAGGATTATAAAAATGCGAAGATTTTTAAATTGGAGCAAAATTATCGTTCTACCCATCATATTGTACAGGCAGCGAATGAGGTGATTATGAATAATAGTCGCCAAATTCAGAAGAAAATCTGGACGGATAAAGGCAAAGGCGAACCCATAAAAGTACTACAAACGGTCACGGACACAGAAGAAGGTAAGCGCGTATCAGATATGATTTTGGAACAAAAAACGCGTTATCATTTACAAAATAAAGACATCGCTATTTTGTACCGCACGAATGCACAGTCGCGGTCATTTGAGGAGTCGCTGCGGAGTTTGCGAATTTCGTATCGGGTGTATGGTGGTTTGTCGTTTTATCAGCGCAAAGAGATTAAGGATTTGTTGGGATATTTGCGTTTGATTATCAATAAAAATGATGAAGAAGCCCTTCGCCGTGTGATTAATTTGCCAAAACGTGCCATCGGAAAATCAACGATAGACAAAGTTAGTGCCTGGGCAGATTCAGAAAATCTGCCGATGTGGTCGGTGGTCGAAAATATTGACAAATATTCGCTCTCTGCGCGCGCTACGAATGCGATAAAAAAATTCGTTCAATTAATTAAAAAATTCCAAAAACAACACGACAGAAAAGACGCTTACGAATTGGCAAAAATAGCAGGTACAGAGTCCGGTTTGCTGAAAATGTATAGCGAAGATAAGACCATCGAAGGCATGAACCGTATGGAAAACGTGCAGAGTTTGTTGGATGGTATCAAGATTTTTGTAGATGCCGAACCCGTTGAAGGTGAAGACAAAAGCCTCGCGACTTACTTGCAAAGTATCGCCTTGCTGACCGACCAAGATAGCGAAGACCAATCGGATGATAAGGTCACATTGATGTCGGTACACGCAGCGAAAGGTTTGGAGTTTCCATCGGTGTTTGTGGTGGGCTTGGAGGAGGATTTATTTCCTTCCTTTATGTCAAAAAATACAGTAGATGAGATGGATGAAGAACGCCGCTTATTTTATGTGGCGATTACGCGTGCAGAGCGTTATCTGACCTTGTCTTATGCCAAAAGCCGCTATCGTTTCGGACAGGTTCGCTATAATGATTCGAGTCGTTTTTTGGACGAAATTTCGAGAGAAAATATGGACGTATCCGTGCCGTTTAGCAAGTCGTCGAATGGTGGGCGTTCGGGCGTGAGTGGCGCGAGTAAGTATGGCGCAACCCAAAGACCTCACAAAACTCCTGCGGCTTCAAACGACCCCTCGTTCAAAGCTGCCAAAGCCACTGATTTGAGTATAGGACAACAAATTGAACATTTTCGATTTGGGAAAGGCGCGATACAGCGTATTGAAGGTGCAAAAGGCAATGAAGTGCTGACAGTTAAATTTGATACGGCAGGGGAGAAGCGGATTATGTTGAAATTCGCGAAATTGAAATTAAGCTAAGACGTTTTTGAAAAATTCAAACATGCTCTAATATAAGAGGCTTTCGAGTACCTCTGCCTGAATACTTTGTGTTTGGTCTTCTTTATACCAGTTTTTGAGAATATTTATAATCTTTCTACGTTTATCTTCAGCCGTAGTATTATCTTCTTCAAATAATTTATTGACTGTTCTGGCCCTGAGCATCATTTTGACTTGCAGCGCAGTCGGGCGCGGTCCCCATGTACCCAAAACCACCAGAGATTCTGCGTCCAAACAAATAATTTTAGGGATAGACCTTGAACCGCGTGTAAGAAAATTATCTATTACTTGTGGAGGCTCATCACGAAGAATAATCTTCATGGCAATATTGGGATTCACTTCCGACATTTTATAGATAATTGGCAGGCTGTGAGCACTGTCAATACACCAAGTCTCAGTAATCGCCAACCACATGATAGGCATTTCCTGTTTTTGAAGTTTTTCAATTGTAATTTCATTTAGATGGACAGATGGTATCAAGGCATCTATTATTACGAGAGATTCTACTATCGAATCCACCCAAAATTTCCCCTGAAATTCGGACGAACTCGTCGTCTCACCACCTAAACTAAAATCCCTGACCATCTCTACATAAGCAGGATAGTTCATGGCATTTTCCAATAAATCATGCGTGATAAGTGACAATATTCAGATTCCTATTAGCAATAAATTTGAAAACTACAGATAAAAATCAGGTCAATGTCTTCGCCAAATTTTGAATTTCGAATAACAAATAAATATAAATTTTCAATGTCTTCGCCAAATTGAGAATTGAGAATGTACAATTGATAACTAATCTTATTTTATAATTTGTAATTATTTAATTTTTAGTTTTTTATGAAATAAAAAATAAATTAATTATCAACTCTCAATTATCAATTTTCAATTTGGCGAACACATTGTTATCTTTTATAAAATTTAAATACCTAAACTTATAGACATTAAAGTCTAAGATTGAACTGATTTAAAAATTTATATCATGAAAATAGCAACTACGATAATCTTAGCGTTGTTTGCCCTCACAAGCTTAATTGCCCAAGCAGGACAGTATGATGTCCGTTTTTTTCAAGCCCCTTCTTTTCAATGCGATAACAGTGTTGTTTACTTTGATATTCAGATAAAAGCTTCTGATGCAGGAACAACATTCAGGTTGTCAGAGCAAAACTATCGTTTTAGCTACGACACTTTGGCATTGGCTAATCCACGTATTGATCAAGAACTCGATATTTCGGGAGTCATTAATGATGGAATTGGGGTAAGTGTGTATGACATACATTCACTCAGAGGCTCTTTAGGTCATATAATTAGCTATAATATAGAGTTATTGTCAGGAGCGGGCTATCTACTGACAGATACATGGATGTCAGTTGGACGTATTGCTTTTGATATTATTGATTCACAGGCTTGTATCGACCTTACTTGGTTTACACAGGTTGATTATCCGGTTACTTATGTCAGTCAAATAGATAATGGAGTGCGTTCTGATGTTGATGAAGGTAATTATAATAATTACTCCGTTTGTTTGCCTGCTGTATGCGAATCCTGCCCGTCTGCGCTTAGTTTATCGGCTGTTATTCCTGATGCTATTTATCAAGCAGATGTTAGTATTACATCAGATGGTACTGTGCCAATTGGTGGAGTTGTTAATTATAAAGCAGGTGATGTTATTTTGTTGGATAATGGTTTTACAGTAGAAACTCAGGCTGATTTTTCGGCTGAAATTTCTGATTGTAATTAAATTGGGGTTAGTGATTAGTTGATTAGTGATTGGTTAATTATGGGCTTTGCACGAACAAACACTCATAATATGCTGACTAATAACCGATTAAATAATCACTAATAACTCTAATTTAAACACGCTCTCATAAAGGACGAATCGCCGTTAATAAGCGGCTAAATTTATCTTTTCAAAACATGATTTCGCATAAAGTAGTCAGCACTATTTTATGCGAAATTTGTGTTTTATGGCTACTTTTTTCCGAATACTGTTAACTTTTGCAACCATTTAGAAACAAAAAACTTCTCTTTCTACGGTGGTTTTTGAAACTTTATTTCTTGAAAAGAAATAAAGTTCTTATTTTTAGATTTCTAAAGCAAAAACAACACTTCTTTTAGGTTTGTTAATCAAATTTTTATATATTTTTTAATAAACAACTTATTTATTTTAACGATACGTAAAATTTTCTACCATGAAGATAATAGTCACATTTGTTCTGACATTATGCGCCTTCACATTTTCAATTGCCCAAACAGGACAATATGATGTTCGCCTAGTTCAACAACATCCTTTTCAATGTGGGGATGGCACTATCTATTTTGATATTGAGATAAAAGCATCTGCTTCGGGAACTGCTTTTAGAATATCAGAACAAAATTACCGTTTCGATTATGATTCATTGGTGCTTGCTAATCCACGCATACATCAAGAACTTGGACTCTCCGGAATGGTCAACGATGGAATTGGAGTGAGTGCATATGATACACATACACTTGATGGCACTTTAGGTAGCACTATCAGCTATAATATAGAGCTAATGTCCGGTGCAGGTGTTGCAATATTTAATGCTTGGAAACCGATTGGGCGCATTGCTTTTGACATTGTTGATGGCACGAGTTGCACCAATCTTATTTGGCGTACACATGTAGATTTTCCAATTACTTTTATAGGCGAAATCAGTAATGGCAATCTATATCAGGCGAATGAAGGCAGTTATGGCAATTACTCAGGCTGTTTGACCAATGTATGTGTATCTTGCCCAACTGCCCTTAACTTACCCTATGTTATTCCTGATAATACTTATCAGGCAGACGTGAGTATCACTTCTGACGGCACAGTACCCAATGGCGGGAATGTCGATTACAAAGCAGGAAATGTGATTTTGCTTGATAGTGGTTTTTCTGTAGAGCCGCAAGCTGATTTTTCGGCTGTAATTGATGATTGCAATTAAGCTTCAAATTCCAAAACCCAAGCACCAAATTCCAAAAATGAAAACCTTGGAATTTGGTGCTTGGAATTTGGAATTTACTACGTCTGTTCTTCACCGAAATAGCGACTAAAATTAAATTTCCCGATATACAAATTCTCCTCTTTTTCGAGTTCGCTTGCCAATTTATCCAAATCACTTTCCTTGACACTGACCTTATCTATTTTGGTAATTTCCTGCATCAATAATACGGGGTCAACCGAGTATTTCGCCGAATATTTGTGAATCATCCGCATATAACTCGTATGAAAATCAGCGAATCCGGCGGTGATGTCGAGTGGGTGTCGCCCGTTGCTACTGTAGAGTGGCATGATGTAAGTCTGTCCGATGTCGAGCAAGGCACGGTAGTCGTAGTTG
>CALHBW010000130.1 GCA_937930625.1 uncultured Saprospiraceae bacterium
GGACGAAAGCAAAAAAGTCATTGTCTGTGTCAAAGACATCTGCACAGAAAATATCACCTTTCTCGTCAGCGACGAAGGACCGGGATTCGACCCCGATGCACTCCCCGACCCCACAGCTACCGAAAACATTCTCAAACTCGGTGGCAGAGGTGTCTTCCTCATGCGCCAACTCTCCGATGGTCTCCAATTTGCCGATGAAGGCAGAACCGTCGAAATCTTTTTTAAATTATGATGTGCTGACGTGCTGATGTATTGACGTACTGATGTACGCAAATAATACATCAGCACATCAGCACATCAGCACATCAGCACATTGATAACTTTCCATACCGAAGATATTGATTTTGAATTGGAAAACACCGAAAAAATCGAACAGTGGATACTGCAAACCATTGACGAAGAAGGCGGTACACTCTCCTTTATCAACTACATTTTTTGTAGCGACACCTACCTACATCGCATCAATGTCGAATACCTCAAGCACGATACCTACACCGATATTATTACCTTTCCTTATTCGGACGAAACGATAGAAAGCGATATTTTCATCAGCATCGACCGCATCCGCGAAAATGCCAAGACCTTTAATGTACCCTTTGAACGAGAATTGCATCGTGTGATGATACATGGTGTGTTGCATCTATTGGCTTATGCTGATAAGACGGAGGAAGAACAGCAGGTCATGCGGGCGCGAGAAGATTTTTGGTTAGAACGTAAAACGATTTTGTAAATCGTTACGCCATACAAAAGAACGATTTGTAAAAATCGTTTTACGTTTCGCTAAAAAATCATTATTTTTGGCTCTAACTATATTTTAAAACACAGTTAGAGCCAAAAATAAAGTATGAAACATTTAATTGGTCGTCAAAAAGAAATCAAAAAGCTACAACAATACACCACTTCAATGAAGTCCGAATTTATCGCGGTGTACGGGCGAAGACGAGTTGGAAAAACATACCTGATTCGGGAGGTTTTTGCCAATCAATTTGCATTTCAAATGACGGGTCGGGACAGAGTAGGCAAGGCTGACCAATTACGACAATTCCATACATCTATATCAAGATATAATAAAATCAATCCACCTGAAAAACCTGCAAAAGATTGGTTCGAGGCATTTAATCAACTCATTGATTTTTTGGAACTTATAGAAGGTGATGAAAAGAAAATTATCTTTTTGGATGAACTACCCTGGCTAGATACTCCAAAATCTAAATTTCTTTCCGGTTTAGAATATTTCTGGAACAGTTGGGCGAGTGCGCGGCGTGATATTTTGCTGATTGTTTGTGGTTCGGCTGCCTCATGGATGATTACAAATTTGCTGAATAATAGAGGTGGATTACACAACCGAATAACAGGGAGAATCAAACTCGCCCCCTTCACACTGGCAGAGACGGAAGCCTTTTTGAAGTACAAAGGAATTGCTTTTGACCCTTACCAAATTATTCTGCTGTATATGGTACTTGGCGGTATTCCTTTTTATTTGGATAATGTCGAACCGGGACGAAGTGCCACCCAAAATATCAACGCACTTTGCTTTGAAAAAGGCGCAATGCTGCGAGATGAATACGACAATTTATACGCCTCTTTATTCAAAAAGGCAGGGCGGCACAAAGCAGTCGTCGAGGCATTAGCACAAAAAAAGAAGGGACTGACCAGAGGTGAAATTAAACAAATATCGAAGCTACCAAATGGGGGCAGACTAACCAGAATTCTAAAGGAATTGGAGGAAAGCACCTTCATTCGACAATATCGTCCCTTTGGTAAAAAAGAACGCTTTACACTCTATCAATTGATTGACCCTTATTCGCTTTTTTACCTCAATTTCATCCAAAAATCAAGTACAGATGATGAAAATTTTTGGATTAATGCCCACGAAACGCCAATTTATCGGGCATGGAGTGGTTATGCCTTTGAAATGGTTTGCTTACATCATATTCCGCAGATAAAGAAGGCATTAGGCATCGGTGGTGTGCAAACTTCAGTTGCTTCATGGTATAACGAAGCCGCCCAAATCGACTTACTCATAGACCGAAAAGACCAAGTGATTAATCTGTGTGAAATGAAGTTTTCTATCCAACCATTCACCATCACAAAAAGCTATGCAGAAAAACTGCGCCATAAAATCGGCACGTTTCAAACCGTCACCAAGACGAACAAAGCACTTTTTCTGACCATGATTACTACACATGGCATTGCACAAAATCAATATGCTTATTTGGTACAAAATGACCTTTCTATGGAGATTCTTTTTGAAACGTAAAACGATTTTGTAAATCGTTACGCTTTATACAAAAGAACGATTTGCAAAATCGTTTTACGTTTCACTAACAATTCAAACAGAAACAACCGACCCCACACTTGTCATTCGCGCTTGTACTTGCATCGGCAATTCCACATAAAAGGTCGTCCCTACATGCTCTTCCGTTTCAAACGTAATAGACCCATTCGCATTCTCCACGATATTCCGCGAGATAGCAAGCCCTAAGCCTGTACCCGAACTTTTCGTTGTAAAATTAGGCACAAAAATAGACGACTGTTTTTCCTCGGGAATACCAACGCCGTTGTCAACAATCTTCACGACTACCGTTTCACTCAATCTTTCCATAATCACCTCAATCTTTCCGCGTCTACCTTCAGGAATGGCTTGTATTGCGTTCTTAATCAGGTTATTAAATACGCGCATCATTTGTTTTTTATCAGCAAACACCGTCGTATTTTCATCCGGTATCGCTAATGAAAAATCAATATTTTCGCGTTCCTTAAACAAGTCGTACACCGAGACTACCAATTCGTCCAATACGAAATTTTCACTTTTCGCTTGAGGCATTTTCGCAAAATTAGAAAACTCCGAAGCGATGTGCGAAAGGTTATCAATTTGCTCCAAAATCGTATTAGAAAGACGGTTGATTTGTTCCGGTTCGGAGGTTTTATACACACGCTGAAGGTGCTGAATACTCAAGCGCATCGGCGTCAATGGATTCTTAATTTCGTGGGCTACCTGCCGCGCCATTTCCCGCCACGCCAACTCACGATTTGACTGCGCCAGCAAGCGCGCCGATTTCTCCAACTCCGCAATCATTTTATTATACTCCGTTACGAGTGCGCCGATTTCATCTTCATTTTCCCAGGTAATTGGTTCGTTCTTTTTACCCAGTTTTACCTGCTTCAATTTCTCCCCAATCGTCACGATAGGTCGTGTTACCGAATTACCAACAAATAATGCCACTATCGCCGCCACCAAAAACAGAAATACATACACATTCAGCAAAGCCCCCATAAAATTCGACACATCCTGCCGCAGATTCGATTGCCGCGAAAAATACGGCAAGCCCAAATACGCTACACGGTCACGCTCCACATTATACAAAGGCACATAAGCCGAAAGATATTCCAGCGTATTGATGCGCTCATCCTGCGTATATTGCTCCATCCCTTTATTCCGAAGATAATGTAGCGCAACAGGGTCTATCTTATTGGAAATCAAGCCTCTTTCAAATATTTCTTTCTGCGAAGATTCGACCAATGAACCATCAAGCCCGTACAGATTAATATCCATATTATGAATATCCGACAACTTAGTCACATTAGGCAAAAAATTATCTGAAGCAGGATGTTCCTGCATTTCGGATTTGGCAGTTGCCAAAACACCACGCACCTTACGCTCCAAACGCCCTTGATGATATTCCTGAAATTCCTGTTGGAAGTAAATCACCGTAATCGCCCCAATCGCAATAAACGACACCACAATCACCGAAATCACCGAAGCATTAATACGGCTTCTCAACGAAGGCTTATTACCGATATTAATCTGATACATCCCCTTTGGCAATGCTTGTATCAAACGATTGATGAAAATCAACAATAGAAACACCACAAATTGCAGACAAAACATATAGGAAAACAGCGAAACAGGCTTCACCAAATCCTGCCGTTCACTAGCTACTACCACTACTTTCTCTGCATTGGGTCGGTGAATGAGATACTGTTGTCCACTGCGCCTTTCCGTAGCAAATTCTGCTCCCCCCGGCAATTCAAATTCAAGTTGCTCACTAAAAGATTTATCCTTTTGTGCTACGCGCATTCCCTTTCGGTAAATCGCGTAATCATAGTCATCAAATTTTTGTTGGTTTTTGGAGTGATTGTCCAATAATAATTCAGGATAAACATTTGATTTTTTGAGTGCCTTCGGCAAAAATTCAATTACGAATTTACCTATCGCCTTCTTACCATCCAATATCGGTATCATCGCGATATATTGCGAATTACTCCCGCCATCGCTCCACAAATACAAACCTGACACTGTTCCCGTTGGAGTGGCTGCATCTATCCGGTCAATGATAGATTCAAATAGCGGCTCTTCACCACGAATTGCCTTGCCCGACAGGTTGTAGGTATGAAAATGATAATTGTACCGATTAAAAATATAGCCTTTAATATAGCGTCGCTCAATGCGGTCAGTGATTTGTTTACGGGGAGTCAGGATGGGATTTTTAAAAAACGATTTAATAATATTATCACCGCGAATACCAAGTAAAATTTCATTCAAACGAATCTCGGCAGCATGGTCGCTATCCTCCGACAATCGTTCGGCATAAAATTTCATGGAGTTCAGATTTTTTTCATTATTTAATTGAAATAAAAGAATGGACGAAAACACGGAAAACACAATTATCCATCCAAATAACCAACCTAAAGAAAGTGATTTTTGCTGATTAAAAAATTCAAATAATACAATAACAAGCGAAGCAAAAAGTATCAAAAACAAGGACATCGGCGGCAATACATTAAAAACGTTCATCAGCGTAAATATCAATAAGCCAATCCCACCAAATACCAACTTCGCTCCTGTCTCCGGTTTTAATTTGTCGATTAACAGTATTAATTTGTGGGTCAGAAAAAAGAATGCCGCCGCCATGACAGTCATACTCAACAAACCAATGATACTATAAATATTGAGGCTAAAAATATTGTCGATTTCGAGCGAAATTTCAGAATCCAACACAAGGCTGCGATACACAAAACCCATCAAAAACACCGTCGCAAAAATAATCGCATAACAAGCTGCTGCCACACCATAACGTGTTGTTGCATTGAGGCTCATCAAATGTCGGAATCGCAAATTTCGATGTACAAAAACACTTACCCAAAGCAACAAAATGACATTAATAAACAAATCACCAAGCGAATTCATCCAGTCATTGAGTGCATAAAATCGCGGGTTAAACAAATCATACGCCGCAAACAGGCTTGTAAATCCCGCATAAGCCGCAGCCATACGCGCCGCCACCACCAAAGCAATAAAAAGCGGCACACCAATCCAAGAATCATATCGCCTCACCACCATCAGACAGAAGTAAGTCAAAGCCATAATACCCATGAAAAAAGCCGACAAATAAAAAAACAAAGCTTGTCGTGGAAGCCGTTGTTTGCCGCCCATATCTTTCACGGTAATATGAAAAAGCGGTTGCCCTGTCGTAGTCCGTACACGCGTACCTTTAGGACTGATATTCACGTACTTAGGTATTGTCGTAGATGCAAATCCGTTTTGGAAATAATCATTCTCGGTAGCATACTCATGATACACCGGAATGAGCGCAGCAAGAGTGTATATTTCGCCATCTGTCGCCGTATATCTGTCTTTGATGAATTGGTAACGCCCTTTTTGCAGCTTCATCATTTTGACCACGCGCGTCTGCGTCAATCCTGTTTCGGTAGAGTATGCAAGAGCTTTATTATTCGACCAAAACAGCAATGAATCTCCACGATAAATGCACAAGGTGTAGGTTTCTACATCCAATTTTTTGAGTGCATCCGAAGATAAGCGATTGTGAATGGCATTTTCCAGAAAATCGGTATCGCGAAAGTAATTTGCTACCTCATTTTCTTGTTGGTGAAGGGCAGTTTCAAGTTTTTGAGCGTATTTTTTCGGGTTAATCGTTCTATTTGAAAAGTAATTTATCGCAAAACCACACAGAAAAAACAGCCCCGAAAGGAGCAGCAAACTAATGACTGTGTTCCTGTTATCTTGCATTTATGTGTGGTACTAATTTTGAATTAAGTATATTTCACATCAAATTTTGTTCCTGAAATACGATTAACAACTAAATATAAATAATTTCTCACTTTCAGAATTATTATCCCAATCATTTTTTGTAATTTAGTTTTCTTAAATCAAAATCCAAAACATGAAAAAAGTACATCCTGACTACGATACCCATTGGAAAGAACTCATAGAGAAACTCTTCTGGTCGGCTTTGGCGTTTTTTCTACCAAAAATTTATGCCATAGCCGACCAAAGTAAAGGTGTTGAATTTCTGGATAAAGAACTGCACAAACTTATTGCCGACAAATTTAAGGGCGGCAATACGCGCAAAGATAAACTCGCAAAAATTTGCCTGAAAAACGGTAAAGCACACTACATCCTGATTCATTTTGAAGTACAAGTAAAGTTTGAAAAAGGCTTTTTGCGGCGCATGTTTGTGTATTTTTATCGTATTTTTGATAAACGAGAGGAAAACATCACCGCACTTGCCATCTACACAGGCGAATCTGTACCCGAAGATTGTGATAAGTTTGAATATGAATTTATGGGAACAAAAGTCCTCTATCAATTCAATGCTTTTCGCGTATGTGAGGCAGATGAGGCAATGCTTTTGAAAGATGATAGTCCTATGGCTTTGGCAATATTGGCGGCAAAGTACCTGAATCAAACGAAGAATAACAAGGAGTTGAGGTATCGTTACAAACTCAAATTGATTGAATTGACAAGAAAAAGAGGGTGGACCAAGCAAGAGGTTGCTGCACTATTGCAATTTATAGATTTAATGATTATCTTACCAAAACCCATGGAAATTGAATTTAGAGAAGAAGTATTAACAAAATATGATAGTATGAGTACTACTACCACACCAAAAAGTGAAATAGCTGAATTTTTTATCAAATATTACGATGCTATGGAGGCTAGATTCAAAGAGATAGTTCGCGAAGACTTCGGAGAACAAATCGAACAGGAAGTTCGCCAAGAAATCACTGAACAAATTCAGCAAGAAGTCAAACAGGAAGTTCGTCAAGAAATCACTGAACAAATTCAGCAGGAAGTCAAACAGGAAGTTCGCCAAAAAATCGAAGAACAAATTCAGCAGGAAATCAAACAGAAAGTTCTTCAAGAAGCTAAAATAGAAGGAGCTAAAAATTTGCTTTTAAAGACCGACCTCACTCCACAGCAAGTTGCTGATATTCAGGGAATTTCTCTCGAAATTGTCCTTAAATTACAAACAGACATTTCCGGCACTTAATTCAGATTTGAATTACCTTACTCAGCTCCCGCCATCTGCGCGAATTGCATATCATGCAACTCCCTGTAATGTCCGCCGTCGATTTGCAATAATTTTTCATGCGAACCAAATTCCTGCAATTCGCCTTTATCCAGCACCAAAATATTATCCGCATGACGAATCGTGGAGAGGCGGTGTGCGATGATAATAGAGGTGCGTTTCGTGATGAGTCGTTCGATGGCGTATTGAATTACCGATTCCGTTTCAGGGTCAATCGAAGAAGTGGCTTCATCAAGAATCAAAATATCCGGGTCAAATACCAACGCGCGCACAAAGGAAATCAATTGGCGTTGTCCCATCGAAAGCGTTGCGCCGCGTTCCATCACTTCGTAATCGTAGCCGCCGGGTAATCGTTCGATAAATTCGTGTGCGCCAATCATCTTTGCGGCTTGTATGACTTCATCTCGCGTAATACGCGTATCACGCAAGGTAATATTTTCCATAACCGACCCCGAAAACAGAAAAACATCCTGCAAAACCATCGCCACACACGAGCGCAGACTTTCCAAATCATAATCCTGAATCGGAATGCCATCAATGCGTATTTTTCCTGATTTTATTTCGTAAAAACGATTCAAAATATTAATAATCGTCGTCTTGCCCGACCCCGTGCTGCCCACGATAGCGAGGGTTTCTCCGGGCTTCACTCCAAACGACAAGTCTCTTATAATTGGTTCATTTTCAAGGTATTCAAAATTCACTTTATCAAAAACAATCTCGCCTTTGAGGTCGGTAGCTTTGCGTGTGCCTTCGTCCTCTATTTTGAAATCCGTATCTAAGATGCCAAATACGCGGTCAGCCGCCACAAGCCCCATTTGAAGGGTATTAAATTTATCTGCCAACATCCGCACCGGACGAAACAACATCCCCAAATACAAGGGAAAAGCAATCAAGACCCCAAGCGTCACTTCGCCATTAATGACGCCCTTCGCGCCCCACCAAACCAACAAACCAAGCGATGCCGCCGACAGTATTTCCACAAAAGGAAAAAACACCGCGTAATACAAGATTGAATTGAGATTCGCTTGTGTGTATTCGTCATTTATTTTTTTGAAATTATCCAATTCTTTTTCTTCTGCATTAAAAATTTGCACAATACGCATACCACTAATTCGCTCTTGAAGAAAGGCGTTCATCACAGCAATTTGATTCCGAACGATTTCGTAAGCAGCTTTTACTTTTTCTTTAAAAATATACGTTCCCCAAATCAACATCGGAAAAGTAATGAGGCAAATCAGCGTCAATTTCCAACTCGTAAACAACATAATCGCCAAGACCGCAAAGAGCGTCAACACATCAGCAATAATCGAAATCATGCCTTGTGAAAACACCGTATTAATCGTTTCAATATCATTAATCGTGCGGGTGGTCGATGTACCGATAGGTGTGCGGTCAAAATAAGTCAATCGCAAACTCGTAATATGCTTGAACACCCGCACCCGCAAGTCCCGAATCACCGATTGCCCCAACCAACTCGTCGAATAAATAAACACATACCGCATCACCGATTCCAAGACCAATACGCCCAACAAAAGCATCACCATAAACACCAAACCTTCCCCGTCAAACTGCATAATATACTCATCCACAGTACGCTGTATCAAGTATGGACGCAGGATAATAACAGGTGCAAGTGCCAAAGAAAGGATGCCCGCAAGCACGAAAATCCCTTTGTAGGGCAAGCCAAGCGCAAGGACTCGTTTGAGTAAGGTTAAATCGACATATTTACTGATATTCATTCGCGAATGTTAGTTTATTGAGTTCGTATAATTTATAAAGGGGTGCACCTCAAATTGTCGCATTTTTATTTTTGTCAAATGAAAAATTATAGTTTTTTTTGGTGAAAAATTAAAAATTCGACAAGAATCAAACTATGAAAATTGGTGATAAAGTTTTGGTAATCAATTCTATAAGGTTTTCGAAAACCTTATAGAATTTGGGTGAAAGACCAAACTTCATATCAATTGAAAATACTTTACACTTTTCTATATGCGATAATTTGAGATGCACCCTTTATAAAGTTTATTTAGTTCATAAAGTTCATCGAATTTGTAACTTTTAATTGGCGGTAAGATAACACAAGATATTTATATTGAAACAATGAATTAAAAATGAAGTCTATTTCGGATATTTGTTGAACGTAACACGGACATTCCTGTCCGTCAAGCGATGCACGGACAGGAATGTCCGTGTTACATTCAAATCATCAGTTATGAAATATGCCGCGTTGCTCAAAAACATTTGTCTGTTCATCATTATATTACACTCATCTGTATTGGTAGCGCAAGACGCCCCAAAGACTTTGACCGCAAAATTTATCACAGAAGACATACAACTCGACGGCGCATTGGACGAAGCGATTTGGCAATCCGCGGAGGCTTCCACCGATTTTTGGCAATACTTTCCCGCCGATTCTACCTTAGCCAATCACCAAACGGAAGTTAGAATTTTGTATAGCGAAACAACGCTTTACGTAGGCATTCGTGCGGAGTCTGACGGCAGTGATTATGTGGTGACTTCATTGCGGAGAGATTATCGCGGCGGACGAAATGACAATGTAAGCATCCTTTTCGACACCTTCAATGATGGCACAAATGCCTTTGGTTTTGGGATGACACCTTACGGCGTGCGACGCGAATTTTTGGTCTCCACAGGCGGGTCCTCGCGCAACAGCTTCAATACGGCATGGGACATCAAATGGCAGGGCAACAGCAAGATTTACGACGATTATTA
>CALHBW010000131.1 GCA_937930625.1 uncultured Saprospiraceae bacterium
CTGTCAGCAAAACAAGTCACCGAAAAAAGAGGGAAAAAATGCCCGCAAGGCATAGCTTTATGGTAAAACAGATTGAAAAACAACTAAATAGCGGTGAGTCAGTATTGTAACAGATTACACACCCTACCATTAACCATTAACCATTATAAATATTTCTCAATCAACACCTTACGATGATGGATTTCATGCCCCATAATGATATACGCCAAAGCCCGTACCGAAACCGGATTATCACTTGCCGTCCCCATACGCTCGAAAGCCTCCGGTGAAAAATGGCGAAACATCACATGCGACAAGTCGCGCGTAATCGCATATTCTTCTGCCAAACTCTTCAAAGTTCTATCAGATACATCCACCGCTTCGGCAAATAAATTCTGGTCAAAACCCGGCATAGGTGTTTTATCATTACGCGCGACACGCAAAGCGCGATAAGCCATCACTTGCTCAGTATCAATGAGGTGCATCAGCACTTCTTTGACGCTCCATTTGCCTTCCGCATAGCGATAATCACCTTTTTCTTCCGGCAAATTAGCAATCAATTCCTGCGTTTCATGGTGAATGTGACGAAGATTCGTCAAAATCTCCCCATCCGGCACTTTGCTCACATAAGTGTGATAATAAGGCGCGTATTCATTCTCTTTTGGTTTCATAATGAGTGAATTTTGAATGAGCGAATTTTGAATGAGTGAATGAGCGAATTTTGAATGAGTGAATGAGTGAATGAGTGAATAATAATGCTAAAATGCGATAATAAATGAATATTGTAGCATTAACGCATTTCAGCATTATCGCATTAAAAAACATTCACTCATTCAAAATTCACTCATTCACTCATTAATTATTGTACATCAATGAGTTCGATATTAAATAGTAAGACGGAATTTTGTGGGATGGCGGATGAAGGAGAAGTATTCCCGTAGGCATAGCCCGAAGGAATGATAAGCGTTCCTCTGCCGCCTTCTTTGAATAACGGAATACCGAGTTGCCAACCTGCGATGACATTATTCAGCGAAAAAGTTGCAGGCGTTCCTCCATCGTAAGAGGAGTCGAATTTATTGCCATTCAGCAAAAAACCTTCGTAGTGTACCGTTACCGTACTGTTAAATTCCGCTTGAGTTCCTGTGCCTTCACTTTCGATGATATAGTGAATACCCTCGTCAGTTACTTGTGTAGTCAGATTATTTTCGGCGATGTAATCTTGGATGAGTTGTTCGTCAACTTCGGCGTAATTCGTGTCGTCTTTTTTACAAGCCACAAAACACATTGACAAACTGATAAGTACAAATAAAATATTTTTCATAGTAGTAAGAGAGGTGAGACAAGAGAAATGAGACGAGAGATGGAAGAATTGAGACGAGAGAATATAATATAATCTCTTGTCTCAATTCTTAGCTCTCTTGTCTCAAGTCTCTCGTCTAAATTCCTTTAAAATTTGCTGTTCTTTTTTCTACGAAGGCAGCGACGCCTTCTTTCATATCTTCTGTCTCAATTAATGCGCCAAAATGTTGATATTCTTTTTGATAGGCGGTTTTGCCTTCATTAAAATGAGCATTGATACATTCGATGGCTTTGGCAATGGCAATCGGTGCTTTTTTGCCGATTTTCGTGATGATTTCTTTGGCTTTTGCCACTTCTTCGCCTTGTGGTACGACGTGATTGACCAAGCGCAAACGGTGCGCTTCTTCTGCGCCAATCATATCGCCGGTTAGGTGCAATTCCATTGATTTTGCCTTGCCGACAAGCTGCGTAAGTCGCTGAGTACCACCATATCCGGGGATAAGCCCAAGATTCACTTCCGGTTGCCCGAATCGCGCCTTTTCACCCGCGATACGCATATGACATGCCATCGCCAACTCACAGCCCGCACCAAGTGCGAAGCCATTGACCGCCGCTATGACAGGTTTCGGAAAATTTTCTATCAAAAAGAAAATATCCTGACCATTTTTGGAAAGTGCCGAACCCGTTGCAGCATCCAAACTCGAAAATTCTTTGATGTCTGCCCCCGCTACAAATGCCTTTGCTCCTGCGCCGGTGAGAATCACGCCTTTCAAGCCCTCCAAGTCGGGTGCGTATGCTTCAAATAAATAGCGAATTTCGAGCATTGTCTGTTTATTCAAAGCATTCAATGCCTTCTCGCGGCTTATTGTCGCTAAGAGAATCCCGTCCTCGAATTGTATATTTAAAATTTCAAAATTCATTATTAGTCGATAGTTGATGGTTGATAGTTCATGGTGCATGGTGCATAGTTCTGATGTGAAACTCTCTCGCGCACAAACTATGCACTATGAACTATCAACTAATTTCATGCAAAGTAATAACTTTTATTTGTAAAAACAGACAACGCATAGGGCTAAAATTTTGTTAAGTAATGACGAAATAATAAGTTGGACATCTGACGAGCTAATTTTGCGTTTAGTTTTTTCTTTGAAAGAGGGCGTTTATCGGGATAAATAACCGATTTCAGAGGAAAAAATAAGCGTAAAAGAAGCCGTCAAGATGTTCAAGTTATTATTTTGTCGTTACTAAGTAAATAAACACTTATTTTCGTTTTTCGATTTCTTCGTAAATTTGCGAACGAGTCCATCGTAGATAGTCCGCAGTCCATAGTTTTTTTTATTAATAAAAAAACGAATAACGAGTCAACGAAAAACGGCTATCCGTCTAAGTTTGCCTAAAGCGAATACTCGTCAGACGAATTCTTTTATTCAGTGCGAATATTTTATGAGAAAAATCACTACATTTCACAAAAACCTTCGTCAGACGAGTAATATCTTGCAAGCAAGCTTAGACGGATAGCCCGAATAACGAATAACGAGTTACGGCACTATAAACTATTTTTACCATGAAAAAGATTATTTTATTTATAATGGGTTTAATATTTGCTCTAAATTTGTCGGCACAACAAGACATTATATTCTCGGCGAATATTGACAAAGACACCTTGCGTATCGGCGAGGTATTTAAGATTGAATTTGCCTTGGAAGGGGGAAGTTTTAATAATGTTGAAATACCTAACTTTGACGGCTTTGAAATTGTGAGCGGCCCTTATCAGTCCATGGAAACACAGATTGTGAATGGTGCGATTTCTCAGCGTATTTCTTATGGATTTCGCTTGCGTCCTACTCGTTCAGGTCAATTAATTATACAACCTGCTACGGCACAAGTGAAGGGAGAAACGATTATGATTGACCCGGTGCGTCTGTATGTTTTGAACGAAAAGGTGGACCCGAATTATACTCCAAATGTACAGGAAGAATTTTTCGACCTGTCATTTCCACCGACACCAACGCCGCCAACGCCGCCGAAGAAAAAACGCAAAACGATTAAAATTTGAACGTAGCGTAATGCCTCCGGCTTGCGCCGCGTACTACCCGCAAATATTTGAGGAAGCTAACACGGCACAAGCAAGACGCATTATGCTACGGATAAAAAAACGCAAAACGATTAAAATTTAGTTGGTTCTTTGACGATTCTTGCAAATTCAATAAAATGCTCTTTTCACGCAGAGTTCGCAGAGAACGCAGAGTACCGATAATCAATTCTCTGCGACCTCTGCGTTCTCCGTGTGAGACACTATTTGCAAAAATTGTCAAAGAACCATTTAGTTTTTAATTGGGAATAGATAATTAATAATTGAGAACGGATTAACTTTTAAATAATGAGTAAACAACTCACGTTTTTTCATTTTAAAAAAATAAAAAATTACACACGCACCAAACCTATAAGGTTTTCAAAACCTTATAGGTTTCTTGTCTTATTAATTTGCTTTTTTATCACCCAAAATAGCTTCTCACAAATTAGTTTTGAAGCAACAGCCAATGCTACTCAAATCGTACCGGGCGATTATGTAGATGTCACATTTACGCTTTCCAATGCGGATATGTCGAGCTTTCAACCGCCTGATTTTAAGGGTTTTAAAAATCTTCGCAGCAGTCAAGGCTCAAATTTTGAATATCGCAACGGACGCATGACCCGCGCCATGTCGCGCACCTATACGTTGCAAGGTAAAACACCCGGAAAATACACGATTGGGAAAGCAACCGCTACCGTGCAGGGCAAAAAATACTATACCAAGCCACTCAAAATTGAAGTGCTGCCCCCCGGCAAAAAAGGCACGCGAGAAAGGTCTATTGAGCGTATCAATAATGGAACTGCCGTACTGCTTCGCGCCGAAGTAGATACCACGACGGTATGGCTCGGACAGGGCGTAGAACTCGATTACACGCTTTATACGAGCGTTGGTTTGGAGCGCATCAACCTCGTCAATGAACCCGATTATCCGGGATTTTATGCGGTACAAGTCAAGCAATTCCCTGACGATTGGCGCATGAAAATGTTGGACGAAATCAACTACAAATATAAGCCCGTCAAGCGCGTAGCACTCTTTCCGCAAAAAACCGGATTGCTCGAAATAAAACCCATGACCCTCCAAACACGACTCCGTGTAGATGGTCAGCGTCGTTCTTTTTATGAGAAAATTTCAAGTCCGGTTTTGAAATTAAATGTAAAACCGTTGCCGGAAGTCGGGAAGCCCGAAAATTTTAGCGGTGCAATTGGTACTTATGATGTGCGGGTGACAACGGGAAGCAGCAATACGATTTCGCTCAATGAAGCATATACGCTCGGCATGACCATCTATGGTGCAGGCGATTTGAAGCAAATTCAAGCTCCTGATTTGGGTTTAAATCCCGAAGATTTTGAGCTTTACGAACCTAAAACAAGCGAAAAAGTCTATGAAAGTAAAGGCAAAATCAGTGGCACAAAAACCTTTGAATATGTGTTTTTGCCGAAGAAAACGGGGAACTTTACGGTCGCGCCATCGTTTTCATACTTTGATACTGAATTGTCGGAATACGTCACCAAAATACCCGATACGATTGCTTTCAGAGTAGTGCGTGGTGTGGCAGGAGCAGCGACGACTTTCGATGCGATTGATGAAGAAAATGAACTCAAAAACCAAGATATTTTACCCATAAAAACCGCAACCAACTTATACACACGCGGACGCGGGTTTTTTAGTTCTTTTCCTTTTTGGGCAATGCTTGTATTGCCCGTTTTATTATTTGGCGGGGTAATTGGCTATCGCCAAATGCTAATCAAACGCGGACAAATAGACCCCAATTTGCTACGTCAGCAAGGTGCAGGAAAAGTAGCACAAGAACGCCTCGCTAATGCCAAAACGCATTTGGATGCGAATAAAAGCCGTGATTTTTATGATGAAATTTCGCAAGCACTTTGGGGCTATGTGGGCGATAAATTGGGGATTCCGCTATCCGAATTGACGAAAGAAAATGTACGCGAAAAATTAAGTAAACAGCAAGTCACGGAAGCTGATACCGAGCGTTTTGTCGCCTTATTGAATACTTGTGAAATGGCATTATTTGCAGGAATGGATAATGCGGCAGATATGAATAAAACTTATGACGAAGCAGCGCAAGTGATAGTAGGGATAGAACGCGGATTAAGCGGATTGGACTGATTTACGCGGATTTTTTTGTTTATATTTTTTATCCATACAAGTTAAAAGTTTAGACTAAAATATACCTAAAACTCGTCTGCCATTTGCAAAATGTCAGCCGTGTTTTAGGTCAGCTCAAAGCTCAAATTATTGAATATAAGTCTCTATTTGACTACTTAATATTTACAAAAATGCGAGTCCTTCCCCTTCGAAACACGGCTGACATTTTGCAAATGGCAGACGAGTTTCGAGTAAACTAAAAGACTCATATTTTAATTTTTAGTAGGGTAGAGTAAAAACACCTAATGCAGTAACCCGTTATTCGTTGACTCGTTATTCGTTTTTTAACTAATTAATAATCAATAACTTACTGCAATTTTTAATTATCAATGAATTACGAATTAAACCACTAAAACCCTAATAATCAGAAAAAATATTTTTATGTTTTTTTTAAGAAAAATAAATTATTGGTTGGTGAAATGGAAATTATGCACTGCCTTGCTGTTTTTCTGTTCAATATTTTCAACAGCTCAACCTTCCTTTGAAGCCGCCAATCAAGCCTACGAAAAAGGTAATTATAATCTTGCCATTGAGCAATATGAGGGCGTACTCGGCGCGGGACAGCACTCGGCTGAATTATATTACAACTTGGGAAATGCCTACTTCAAAACAGGGAATCTTGGTAAGGCAATTCTCAATTATGAACGGACGCTCACGCTTGCGCCACGCGATGCACAAGCCCGCGACAATCTTGCCATTGCACAAGCCCGAACGATTGATATTATCCAACCCCTACCCGGATTTTTTCTGACGCGGTGGTGGCAGGGTTTGCGGCAGAGCTTGTTGGCAGGTGTGTGGTCGTGGTTGTCGATTTTGATGTTGTGGTTGGCGGTAGGGGGCTTTTCGGTGTGGTTGCTGATGACAGGGCGTGAGCAGAAGAAGCGCGGATTTATCGGTGGCGCGTTGTGTCTGTGTTTGTTTGGAATTACATTCGCTTTAGCCGTACAACGAAACGCTACACAACAAAATAGCAATCAAGCAATTATTCTCGCCAAAGAAACCGCCCTCAAAGATGCCGCCGACGCAGATAGCCCCGGTATTCTGACGCTACACGAAGGCACAAAAATCCGTCTGCTCGACCAAATCGGGGAATGGCATAAAGTCCGCTTGCCAAACGGAGAGCAAGGCTGGCTGGCAGAGGAGAGTTTTGAGGAGATTTGACAATGTAGCGCGGTACTTCCAGTCCGCGCCTTGCGTGTGTATGCGCGGACTGAAAGTACCGCGCTACGTTTTTCACTCCTTCTCCTCATATCCAAAAGATTTCAAAATATTCAAACTACTAATAAACAACATACCCACCAAAGCCGGCAAAATCACATTTATCAACCACAAACCAAAAGTAGAAGATAGGATGCCGAGTGTATTGGAAGTAAAAAATGTCCATACGCGCAAGGCAACATTCCCACGCACCGCCAAACCATAAACAGGCGGCAATGGCACACTCGTCTGTACAAAAAATATCAAGGCAATGCTCGACAAACCCAAGAGAAACGGCACTTCAATACCAAAGAACAGCAACAACAAATAATATTGCAATGAATACACAAAATATCTGCTGGCAGAGATGAACAAGACCGTGAGCAAAGTAGCAGCAGTATAGCGATTGAGTACTTCAAAATGCCGTACAAAGCGACGGATGTAGGGAATCTTTTTAGCTAAGGGAATCGCCAAATCTACATTCAAATAAAACAAGACCAACAATAATGACAACATAATTGTCGAAATCGCCGTTCCCAACATCACAAGGTATTCGACCTCGACTTTCTCCGAAACGAAATACGACAAACCCGCCATACCTGCCACCAATAAAACTACCCATTGGCTAAAACTCCCAACCGCCGTAGCCACCACCGTTGCAATTTTATTTTCAGGTTTTACTACGAGGATGCGTCCGCCGTATTCACCTAGTCGATTGGGCGTGAAAATCGACAGCGTAACCCCCGCCAAAATGCCCTGAAATGCCCTCAAAAAAGGTATTTTTTCAATCGTCTGTATTAAGTGTTGCCACTTCAATGTTTCGAGCGACCAATTGAGGGGCATCAATAAAAAAACCAAGCCCAAAAGCCACAACTGCCCCCCCTGCAATTCATTCTGAAAAGTAGCCCAAATCTCGCTAATATTCTCTTTAGCAATGACTTGTACATACAAAGCCCACATCAGTAAGCTACCCACGATAAGTTTGATGAGCAAATTGAGCTGACGGCGTTTGCGGATATAATCCACTGCACGTTTGCCGCGTTTGAGGTGATGTTTTACCCTTGTTTTGAGTTGACTCAATGAAGTGGAGAAGCTCCAAATTCCAAATCCCAAATTCCAATAAAGAAACGATTACTTATTTGGAATTTGGAATTTGTGATTTGGAATTTAAGAAATGGTGGAGAATACCGGAGTCGAACCGGTGACCTCTTGCATGCCATGCAAGCGCTCTAGCCAGCTGAGCTAATCCCCCATTTTCAATTTTGAATGAGTCAGTGTCAAATTTTGAATAACACAATACTCATTTGTAACGAACAGCAAAAATACAAAATGGAAACGAATATTACCATAGTTAGGCAGTGAATTTTGAATTTTGGCGGAGAGAATAGCCTTATAGTCTATACATATAATGTGAATAATACGTTTTTTGAGTGTAATTTTTTTGATGTTAAAAATTATTTTTTCAATAAAATTTAGAACTTTAAGTTTCATAAGTTACTAAAAAAGTGTCTTTTGTGTTCATTTATTAATTTTTTGTTCTGAATAAAACAAAAAAATGTAATCAAAATATTGCATTTGTCGTTTTTTTGATTTAACTTTGTATTGAATCAAATTTATATGATATGACTACCCGCAATTTAGAGTCTAACGTATATGAATTCCGGATGAATGAAATTTATAATTTCAATACCGGAAAAATCGAACAGGCTGATTACTGGTTAAAGCAAAGCCCACAAGTACTGGATAAACTGAAAGTTGCCATTCAGAATAATAAAAAATCGTATGGTTGTCCTTTCTGCAAAACGCCACTTGTACTAAAAATGGGTAATAAAAAACATGCACATTTCTCGCACGTCAAGCGCGAGGATGATGTGCCATGCAAACTCTGCAATAGCCAACAAAAAATAGAAAGTGTAGAACGTATCCGTTTTGTTAAGGCAAAAAAAGAACCTGCTGTACAAACATGGACGAGTACGCTGACTTATGGTGGAGTGTCTTTTTTTAATAGCACAACTACACCAAATCCCTACCATTCGGCAGAAGAACAAACGGCAAAAGAGGAGAAAGATTACGCCACGATGAGCGATAGAGAAGTGATTAAATTAATTTTTGAAAATAAATTAAGCCGTACATTTATTGCACTAAAAAATCGTGTAAATGACTTAATATTAGAAGGATATAATTTTCCGAAAAATTTAATAGAAATATTAGAACTGAGAGGTAGTGTACAAAAACTGACTGAAAACCTTAGCCAAGTACATTATCAGAAAGCAATTTTTGAATCTTAGATAAGGGAACACTAAGTACAAGCACAAGTGTAAGCTCTACACAATTCCGACTAAACTTACGCTTGTACTTGTACTTACCAAATTTGTCTAGTTTGGGTTTTTTAGATACGGGCAATCTGTATGTTCGGTCAGACCACAATCTGCTCTTAGCCGGTGGGAGTTAACAGCCTCGCACTAAGGGCGGATTCTGGACTGACCGACTACGGGTTGCCTTTTTTGTTGAAATTCCAAGCACCAAATAACAAAATCCAAATTCTAAGTACCAAATCCCAAGACTTGTAGGGCGTGGGCGCGGACTGGAAGTGCCGCGCTACATTTTGCCAAATTCCAAATCGTGAGAATCTTGGAATTTGGTGCTTGGAATTTGGTACTTGGAATTTGGTGCTTGGTGCTTGGAATTTTCTACTTTAATAAACCCAACAAATACTCACCATAACCGCTTTTTCGCAGGCGGTGTGCTTGTTCGCGGAGTTCGTCTTCATTGATAAAGCCCATTTCGTAGGCGATTTCTTCCGGGCAACCAATTTTCAAACCCTGTCTTTCTTCAATGACCTGTATAAACTGTCCCGCTTGCATGAGCGATTGATGCGTTCCTGTATCCAACCACGCTGTTCCTCTATCGAGCAGCCCGACCTTCAATTCGCCACGTTCGAGATAATATTTGTTGACATCCGTAATTTCGTACTCACCGCGTGGGCTTGGCTTTAGATTTTTAGCCACTTCAATGACCGAATTGTCGTAAAAATACAAACCCGGTACAGCATAATTAGATTTTGGTTGAATGGGTTTTTCTTCAATGGAAAGCGCCGTAAAATCATCATCAAACTCCACTACGCCGTAGCGTTCGGGGTCTGCTACCTGATAGGCAAACACCACCCCGCCTTTAGGGTCAGAGCTATCTTGCATGAGTTTCTTCAAGCCCGTTCCGTAGAATATGTTATCGCCCAATATGAGTGCTGCTTTGTCATTACCGATAAATTCCTCGCCCAATACGAAAGCCTGTGCCAAGCCATTAGGTTCGTGCTGTGCTTTATAGCTGAGTTTGCAGCCAAATTGCGAACCGTCTCCGAGCAATTTCTCAAAATTCGGCAAATCGTAAGGTGTAGAAATGATGAGGATTTCGTTGATACCTGCCATCATTAGTGTCGAAAGCGGGTAGTAGATCATCGGTTTGTCGTACACAGGCATCAATTGCTTGCTGACTGCCAATGTTAGGGGGAAAAGCCGTGTACCTAGACCACCGGCGAGGATAATTCCTTTCATAGTTCGAGTTGCGGGTTGCGGATTATGAGTTACGGGTTACGAGTTGCGGGTTACGGGTTACGGGTTACGGGTTATTTTTTCGCAAAGCGAAAAAACTTTTACCCCGCAACTCGCAACTCGCAACTCGTAACCCGCAACTCGTGACCCGTAACCCGCATTCCGGATTAGTTATTTTTATTGGTTCTTTGACATTTTTTGCAAATAGTGTCTCACGCAGAGAACGCAGAGGTCGCAGAGAATTGATTATCAGTACTCTGCGACCTCTGCGACCTCTGCGTGAAAAGAGCATTTTATTGAATTTGCAAAAATTGTCAAAGAGCCTTACATTAGCTCAAAAGAAGATTTAGTAATATCAAAATTACAGTGGTACAACATTACGCCAAGTGAAAAGCAACTAGAGGATTTAAAATTTTTACTGCTTGACGAGAGCTTGAATAAGAGTTACATTAAAAGTTGGGTAAAAGCACTAAAACTAAAAACATATGGAATTTTGGGGTAAAAAAATAAACGTAACAGAAGAGGCTGCTCGTCAGCAGGTCGCTATTATCAATCAATTTTCATCTGAAAAGCGGATGAAAATCGCATTGGACTTCGCGAATATGGGCATTGACCGCACACGTCAGTGGATAAAAGAACAACACCCAAATTACTCCGAATTGGAGGTGACTTTGGAATTTGTGCGATTGATGTATTACGAAAAAGGAGAAATGCGGGAGGCACAGTGGACATTTTTCAAAACAATAATGGAGGAAAAAATCCGAAAAAACTGGTCAGAGAGATTCAGAAAGATGATGAAAGACCGCGATTGGAACTATGAAGATATTGCCCAAATGGGAGATTTCAAAAGTGGAAAAGTTATCGAAGCTACTGTAAGTAGAGGTTTGCCCTCTTTTGCCAAGATTTCAGTCCTCATTCACGAGGCTTCCATTCGAGATTAACTAAAACATACAAACAAAATTCATCTTAAAAACAACCATAACACATAAAAACTCGTCAAACAAAGTAATACAAAGCATTTAGTTTTTTAATTTGATAAAAAAGTTTGTCACGAATCACAAATTTATCCCCTAAAAAAGAACCTAAAAAAATGATTATTTCGTCTTTACGAAGAGAAAAAGAAAATCTTTAGAAAAGGAAGCCTAAAACTTTGATAATAAACGCCATCCCCAATGCGTTTTTGGTCAGATTTTTGTAATTTCGTCGTTCTTTTGTGGAACGCATAATAAATTCTAATCCGATAGCTATCGGGATGGAATTTCAATTCAGATAATGGTACATACTCATTTTGCGTGTCCATAAAAGAAGTAAAATGAGATAAACAGTAATCCGGGGACGGGTTACGAGTTACGAGTTAAGGGTTACGAGTTATTTTAGGGGGTGTTCCCTGAACTCGCTACTCATTACTCGCTACTCGAAACTCCCCACCCGCATCTCGAAACAGAAAATGAAGTTGATTAAAAAAATTAGTATATTAGCTTGTACGCTGCTCATGATGGCAGGTACGGCAACGGCACAAGACATTCACTTTTCACAATTTTATCTGTCGCCACTCAACCTCAATCCGGCGATGACGGGTGTGATGGAATGTAACCACCGCTTGGTTGCCAACTACCGCAACCAATGGCAGAGCGTCCTCAAATCCAATGCCTTCAATACCTACTCCGTTTCTTATGACATGCGTGTTCCCGTAGCGCGTTACGACAATTTTGGTTGGGGACTCAGCCTTTGGGGAGACCGCGCGGGGGAGCTATCTTTCGCAACCATGCAGGTACGTACACACCTCGCGTATAGCAAGCGCATCGCGGGTTCGCGCCGTAGTGCGACCTACCTCGTAGCCGGTGGCGAAGCGGGTATTTCACAACGTAGCATTGATTTCCTCGACGCACGTTGGGGAACACAAAATGATGGCGGTGTATTCAATCCGAACCTGCCTACACAAGAAGAATACGATTATAATAACTTCCTTTTTGCAGATGTGTCGGGTGGTTTGATGTTGTACGGTGTGTTGAGCGAAACCTCCAATTATTACGTGGGCGGTGCATTCAGTCACCTCAATCGCGCCAATCAGTCTTTCAACGACGGCGATGGCGAAGGCGAGGAGTTTGAAGCCTATTACAGCAAACTCACGATTCACGCAGGTGGAGAATTCAAAATGACCGACCGCGTAGGACTCGTTCCCGGCATCGTTATCTTCAATCAAGGACCGGCATTTGAGCTAAATACAGGCTCAAGTATCAAATTCAATCTCGGTAGCGGCAGACGTTATACGCCCGACCAAGCCTTTCACTTAGGACTTTGGACGCGCCTTTCCAACCGCCTTTCGAGAGGTATCTGGATGGATGCTTTGATTCTTTCTACACGTTTTGACTTTGAAGAATTTAGTCTCGGCTTTAGCTACGATGTAAACGTATCAAGCCTTCAAGCTGCTTCCAATTCCAACGGCGCATACGAACTTTCTTTGGTCTATAAAATTTGTAATGACGATAGACGCGGCGTGATGTGTCCGACTTTCTAATTATCGTGTATTCGTTATTCGTGTATTCGTTTCACAATCAGGATAACACAATCGAATATCAAATTGTAAGAAATTAAGAGCAGATATTTCAAAAATGTCTGCTCTTTTTTTTGATAAATATTTTGTAAAACGAATATACGAATAACGAATAACAAGCAAACGAATACATGAAAATAAACGTCAATACAGCCACCACAAAAGAACTCTGCGAACTCAAAGGCGTAGGACCGTCATTGGCACGGCGAATCATGGCGTATCGTCGGAAAAAGAAATTTGAAAAAGGAAAAGACCTATTGAATGTAAAAGGCATTTCGGAAGACATGCTAAAAGATTGGCGGTACAAAATCAGTTATTCCGGCACGAAAAAAACGAAAAAAACGACCCGGAAGCGCAAAGAAGAACCATCTCTGCAAGATGTAGCGGTGGACTGGGTGGAAGATTTGGCAACCAATTTTATACGAGACAAATTTGAGGATTTAGAAGATTTTTTACAAAAAAGAAAAACACAAAAAAAAGAAATATCAAAACCGGTTGTTCGCAAAAGAAAGGGTTTCATTCACCGAGACCACACAAAAAATAAACCCCGCCCTACAACAAAGAAAACCACAAAAACAAACGCCAAAACCCTCACATTCAGCCAAATTAATGATTTTGCGAAGCAACTCAACATAGAACCCGCAGCCATGCGCGCCGTGATTGAAGTAGAATCAAGCGGTGGTGGTTTTTTGGCGGATGGTCGTCCGAAGATTCTGTTTGAAGGACATATTTTTTGGAGTTTATTGGAAGGAAAAGGCATGAAGCCGCGCAAGTTGTGTAAGGGCAATGAAGATATTTTGTACCCACGTTGGACGAAAAAACACTACAAAGGCGGTGCAGCCGAACATGACCGCCTCGAACGCGCCAAACGCATCCACGAAGAAGCTGCCCTGTCGTCAGCATCATGGGGCATGTTTCAGGTCATGGGCTTTAATTATTACGTGACAGATTACAAAAATGTACAGGATTTTGCGGTGGCACAGTACCTTTCAGAGTTGGAGCATCTCAAAGCTTTTGTAGGTTTCGTAGAATCAAAAAAACTGCTCCCGCACTTACGCAACCGCGATTGGGCAAAATTTGCAAGAGGTTATAACGGCAGGTCGTATAAGAAAAATAAGTACGATGAACGACTGGACGCCGCTTACCGAAAATTCAAGTTTAAACCTTGATTTTTTGTTATATGGTTTCATTGTTCTATTGTTACATGGCTTCATTGTTATATGGTTGAATAGTACTTTTTTGCAAAGCAAAAAACAAATTAGCCATTCAACAATATAACAATGAAGCAATATAACCATTCAACCATGAAACCATCCAACAATGAAACAATAAAACCATCAAGCCACCAACGTCCCCACTTTTTCGCCTAGAATAATGCGCTCCAGATTCCTTGGCTTATTGATGTCGAATACGATAATCGGACGATTATTTTCACGACAAAGCGTAAAGGCGGTCATATCCATAATTTTCAAACCATCACGGATAACTTTATCGAAAGAAACATTATCGTAGCGAATTGCATTCGGGTCTTTTTCGGGGTCGGCGGAATAAATGCCATCTACGCGCGTACCTTTGAGGATGACATCGGCGTCGATTTCATTGGCTCGAAGTGCAGCAGCAGAGTCAGTGGTAAAATATGGATTGCCCGTACCACCACTAAAGATAATAACGCGCTTTTTCTCCAAGTGACGCACCGCCCGACGGCGAATGTACGGCTCGGCAATTCTATCCATTTGAATAGCAGAAATCAAGCGCGTAAAAATGCCCAGATTTTCGAGTGCGCTTTGCAGTGCCATGCCATTGATGACCGTAGCCAACATACCCATGTAATCACCCTGCACCCTTTCGATGCCGGTCTCTTTGGCATTGAGTCCGCGGTAAATATTGCCGCCGCCAATAACGATAGCTATCTCTACACCTTGGTCCACAATTTTCTTGATTTCTTTGGAGTAATGTTGCAGCATATCAGGATTGATACCAAATTCCTGTTCTCCCATGAGGGATTCGCCGCTGAGTTTGAGTAAGACTCTGTTGTACTTCATTCTATCAATGGTTAATGGTTAATGATTAATGATTAATTTTTCTTTTTCGCTACGCGAAAAATTAGGTAGTATTGCAAATTTATTCTCTCATCATTCCTTACTCTAACAACATCAAAAAATACGTTAGAAAATTAATCATTAATCATTAACCATTAAAAAAAAAGAGCGAATCAAACGATTCGCTCTTCATAAAAAATAATTAACTTCCAAGTCCGACATGTCGAAATGCCTTGACCGTCAAATCATTATCTACCGACTTGAGATATTGTGCGACGCTTTCTTTGTTGCCCTTCACATATTCTTGATTGAGCAGCGTCATTTCTTTATAGAACTTGTTGAGGCGTCCCATAGCGATTTTGTCGAGCATCGCTTCGGGCTTGCCTTCGTTGCGGGCAAGTTCTTTTCCAATTTCGATTTCTTTTTCTACGACTGAAGAGTCGATGTCGTCTTTATCTACGGCAACAGGATTCATAGCTGCTACTTGCATCGCTACGTTTTTACCTGCTTCTGCATAGTCACCGGCTTTACTCAAACCAATCAAAACACCTCTGCGATAACCTGCGTGGATATATGGTACAACCATTTCAGACTCCAGGTTTTGATATTGCTTGACCTCTACTTTTTCGCCGATGACGCCCATTTGTTCAGTAACTTTATCACCTACAGAAAGACCACCACCAAAGTCGGTTGCCAATAAGTCTTCCAAAGTTGCCGGATAATTTGTGAGTGCAATGTCAGCTACTTTTTTCGCCAAATTGATAAAGTCTTCATTTTTAGCCACGAAGTCAGTTTCACAACTCAAGTTCACGACGACCCCTTTCTTGCTGTCGGCAGAAGTTTGAGCGATAACTACACCTTCATTGGCGTCGCGGTCAGCACGCTTATCGGCGAGTTTTTGACCTTTTTTACGGAGTATATCTTTGGCTGCTTCTATATCACCGCCTGATTCGACGAGTGCCTTTTTGCAGTCCATCATACCGGCTCCGGTTTCTTTACGGAGTGCGGCTACGTCTTTTGCTGAAATTTTCATCTTAATTTAACTGATAAATTATGAATTGTTATTAGTACATCGTATATTAAGTTTCTTTGTGTTTTTTGAAATGTAAAATGTAAAATGTAAAAATGCTTGTAGTACGTGTACGAAACATTGTTTTCATTTTTAATAAATTCAAAATAAATAAAATAACTTAGTCTTGCGTCCTACACCTTTTACATTTTGAATTTGATATTTTACATTTTACATTAATTTAAATTTATAAAGAAACTTTTGGACGGTGCACTTACTTTATAGTTCATAGTTTCATAGTTTTTACAAGTTGTTTTTAGTATAAAAAACTAATCACTATTCAACCAATCACTAATCACTATTCCTTCGCTGCTGCTTTGCGCGATTCTTTTGCTTGCTTTCCTTCTTCTAATCCCTCTTTAATAGCAGCAGTGATGTATTCGGTGATTAATTTGACTGACCTTGAAGCATCATCATTTGAAGGAATTGGAAAATCTACGGTATTCGGGTCAGAATTGGTATCAACCATACCGCAAGTACGCAATCCGATTTTCTTTGCCTCTGCCAATGCAATGTGCTCATGCGAAATATCAACGATAAAAATCGCAGAAGGCAAACGGTTCAGATTCTCGATACCACCGAGTACTTTACGCAATTTTGCCGTTTCGCGCGTAATCATCAAACGCTCTTTTTTGGTCACGTTGGTGAGTGTACCATCTGCGAGCATTTTGTCATTCATTTGCATTTTCTTGACCGATTTACGAATCGTAGAGAAGTTGGTCATCATACCTCCCAACCAACGGTCGGTGACGTATGGCATGTTCACGCTTTGTGCTGCTTCTGCAACTATCTGGCGCGCCTGACGCTTGGTAGCAACGAAAAGGATTTTCTTACCTGATTTAGCAATTTGCTTCATCGCCTTTGCTGCACGTTCCATACATTCGGTGGTACGATTCAGGTCAATGATGTGAATCCCTTTGTGCTCCATGAAGATATAAGGCTGCATCTTTGGATTCCATTTTTTCTTTAAATGACCAAAGTGTACACCCGCATTCAATAACTCTTTATTGGTTGGCGTCTGCATTTTTTGTATTTTATTGATTTACAGCTTATTCAAACCAATAAGGTTTTGCAAACCTTATTGGTCTTTTGCCGTATATTTTCTTATTAAAAAATAAATGAATAATAGTATGCGGTAGAATGATATACTGTTTGCCGTACACCATCTACCGTCAATCGTCCACCGTATATTAACGCTTAGAGAACTGGAAGCTCTTACGTGCTTTCGGCTTACCGTATTTCTTACGCTCTACCTCGCGGGCATCACGGGTGAGGTATTTTTTCGCTTTTAATGGCGAACGGAATTCTTCATTAATTTTGACCAAGGCGCGAGAGATTGCCATACGAGTGGCTTCTGCTTGTCCTTTGAAACCACCACCTTTTACGTTGACTTTGATGTCGTAAAGTGATTCTACTTCGGTAGTTTTAAGTGGTGCGACTACGGCATTTTGAACATGCGCTTGCGTAAAGTATTCTTTGTAGTCTTTACCGTTGACAGTGATGGCACCCGAACCTTGCGTGAGATATACACGCGATACAGATGCTTTTCTTCTGCCTAATGCATTGATTTGTTCCATGATATTATTTGCGAGTAGCGAGTTACGAGTAGCGAGTTTTGTATTATGCGTTTCTTTACTGCCGTAATCGCTTTTGCTTTTTTATTTTGATGGAAATTGAAAACGTTCTCAATTCTCCATTTTCAATTCTCAATTAAATTATAATTCGAGTTCTTGTGGTCTTTGAGCAGTATGCGGATGTTCTGTACCTTCATAGACAAATAATTTTTTGAACATGGCTCTGCCCAATTTAGTTTTAGGCAACATACCTTTTACTGCTGTTTCTACGAGTGCGCGAGGTTTTTTCTCGACCAACTCCGCAGCAGTCATACTGCGTTGTCCGCCCGGATATCCGGTATGGCGCAAATATACTTTGTCTGCCATTTTGTTTCCGGTGAGGCGTACTTTATCGGCATTGAGTACAATAACACAATCACCGCAATCTACGTGTGGTGTGTAGCTCGGCTTGTGCTTGCCGCGCAAAACGTGAGCGATTTTGGAAGAGAGGCGACCCAATGTTTGGTCTTCTGCATCCACGACCCACCATGCGTGTACGACATCTTCCTTACGCGCTGATTTGCTTGTATATAATTTCGCTTTCATGTCTTTAATCGTAACACAGACATTCTTGTCTGTTCTTCACGCGATATAGACAGAAATGTCTGTACTGCGTGTAGTATAATTATATAAATTTTAACTGATTTGTCCTTCTCGCTTTGAAAAGGTTTGCAAAGGTAGGTTTGTTTTTTCGTAAATACAAGATTTCATCAAAAAAAGTCTGCTTGGTCTTACGTAACTCATTGAAAAACAGTTGAATTTTCGCACAGAAATTTCATGGCTGAGGTTTTTTGATTTTTTATTATACGGAATTTTGTCTTGTCGAAGCCACTTAAACAAAACAAAAAAACGGATTTGCAATGATCCTGCAAATCCGTTTTGATATGATAGTTTTGCTTTTGTTGTAGAAAAAAAGAAGGGAGGTATTATTATAAAAATAATTTTCCTCCCTTACACCCTCCATCATAAAATCTTTATTCTTGAGATTCCACAATTTATTGAAATAATTTTAACCATGCTGAAATAAAAATGATTTAAATAATATTTCTAAAAGGTGTTATTGTTTTTTATAAAATTGATTATCAATTAATTACGTGAGATTTATATCGTTTTTTTAAATAATTTTAAGCATAAATTATGTTATGTCTTTTTTATTAAAAAAATGAGTGTTGCAAGGTAATCGTGAATAAAACGGGTAAATAATTGTATTTTGATACGACTAAATTATGGAAATATCTTGCACATGACGAAATAAAGTCTTATTATGCCTTGTTTTGTGTAAATGGCTGATAAATATGCTTGCCATCTACCGATTTTTAAAGAAATAAAAGACTCAAGTTATGATACTTATTCGTAATTTGAATTAAAAAGTTAATAAATATTTATGAGTGAAGAGCAAATGACCGTTCCTGCCAAACCTCAAAAGAAATGGAGCGAAATCAAGGGAGAGAACTCTTGGACAATGTTTAAAGTGATAGCCGAATTCGTAGAAGGATTTGAGCGTATGAATAAGATAGAACCTTGTGTATCTATCTTTGGGTCGGCGCGTACCAAACCGGGGACTAAGTACTACGAACTGGCGGTACAAATGGCTAAACGATTGGTGCAGGAAGGTTACGGTGTCATCACCGGAGGCGGACCGGGCATCATGGAAGCGGGTAATAAGGGAGCGCATCTCGCAGGTGGCACATCAGTAGGGCTTAATATCGAATTGCCTTTTGAGCAGAGCCACAATCCGTTTATTGACATTGACAAAAACCTCAATCATAATTACTTTTTTATCCGCAAGGTGATGTTCGTCAAATACGCGCAGGCATTCGTAACCATGCCGGGTGGCTTTGGTACGATGGACGAGCTTTTTGAAGTGCTTACCCTCATCCAGACCGGGAAAATAGACCGTGTACCCGTTGTGCTGATGGGGGCAGAGTTTTGGTCGGGCATGGAAGACTGGATACGCCACACCTTGCTCGAAGCACATGGCAATATTAGTGAGAAAGACCTTGACCTCTTTCTTGTCACAGACGATATTGATGAAGTTATTGAATACATCAATAATTTCTATGCAGAAGAAGCCGTAGGAGAATTGAAGCCAAATTATAGGATGGAGTAATTTTTGTGCTTCGTTTATTGGTGATTTGTGATGCGTTGAAATAATTGAATGCCATTTAAATGCCTGTTTATCAATTGAGTAAAAAATCATTAATCACTAATAAGCCTATTCTCGAATAAAACAATTACCTTTGTAGCTAAATTTTTCATGTCGTGATTAGCGAATGAGTAATTGGTTAATTTTAATGGCGAATTAACTAATCACCAATCACTAATCACCAATCACAAAACATGGCAATTGTCATTTCATTATTGAATCATAAAGGAGGCGTTGGTAAGACGACTTCTACTATTAATATCGGTGCAGGATTGGTCGAATTGGGCAAGCGAGTGTTGTTGTTAGACCTCGACCCACAAGCGAATTTAACGCTTTCATTGGGTATCGGGCGACAGCCTTCGAGCATGTATGAGGCATTGCGCGGAGAGGCAGACCTCGCGCCTGTGGAGGTAAAACCGAACTTTGATGTCATTCCTTCTACGCTTGACCTTTCGGGTGCAGAAATGGAACTCGTCAATGAAGCCGGACGCGAATTTATCCTCCGCGAATTGCTCGACCCATTGATGGATGATTACGATTATATTATTATTGATTGTCCGCCGTCTTTGGGTTTGTTGACGCTCAATTCTTTGACTTCCAGCCGCTATGTATTGATTCCCTTGCAGACTGAATTTTTGGCGATGCAGGGCTTAGTCAAACTCAAGCAAGTCATCGACAAGGTGCGTTTCCGACTGAATAAAAAACTTGTCATTGGTGGTGTTATTCCTACGATGTACGATGCCCGAAAAGTACTCAATCGCGATGTAGTGGCTACCAT
>CALHBW010000132.1 GCA_937930625.1 uncultured Saprospiraceae bacterium
TCCGTCTAAGTTTGCCTAAGCGAATACTCGTCAGACGAATCCCTTTATTCAGTGCGAATATTTTATGAGACAAATCACTACATTTCACAAAAACCTTCGTCAGACGAGTAATATCTTGCAAGCAAGCTTAGACGGATAGCCCAACATTTTTTTATTTTATTGAAAATTAATTAATTACAGAATTTAAATAATAATATTCTAAAAATTAATTCAAAATTATACTAAGTATTTTTTTATTGTGAATGAAATCATTTTATTTGACATTTTTTTTATAATTAAAAATAAATTTTGTAATTATTTGATTTTTAATTTGAAATACAAATGTAACTTGTCTGTCATTTGCAAAATGTCAGCCAAGTTGACTTATCGAGGACTTGTGGGGTATCAATAGATTTTGCAAATGGCAGACGACAACATTAGTGCATTGTATTCAAAGTCAAATTGTCATAAAGTTTGAATAAAAAAATTAAACTCGAACAAATATACTCGTCTGTCATTTGCAAAATGTCAGCCGAGTGGACTTCCCGAAAATCTAAAAATCACAACATTACACAACATTAAAAATTTCTTGCGTTTACCTATGTAAATGATACATCACATTGACTTTTAGTTAATTATGAAACAAAAAAAGAAAATCAAAAAGCAAGGCATACACGAACTATATACCCAAGACCCCATCGCAGCAGACCAATTGCTTTGGGGAAGAATAGGTAAAAGCAATCGCAGGGGGTTTATCAAAAAAAGTGCTTTGGCAGCGATGTCTGTTGCATTGGGCGGCAAAATGGTTTTTGCGGATAATTTTCCGACGGGAATGATACCGGCGGGACTCGCGCATACTTCAGAGGCATTTAATTTGCCGGGCAAAAGCCCCAATCTCGTCGTACTAAATGACAAACCAATCAACGCAGAAACCCCACCAGAGTATCTCGATGATGCGCTAACGCCCAACAATTTATTTTTTGTACGAAATAATGGCTTACCACCCACAAGCATCAATCTCGATAACTGGACATTAAGTATCGAAGGCGAATCTGCCCGACAAAAAAAGACCTATACCCTCGCGGAATTAAAATCAAAATTTAAGCATTACACCTACCAACTTACTTTGGAATGTGGCGGCAATGGCAGAAAAGAATTTAACCCACCCGCAAAAGGCAATCAATGGTCAACCGGAGCAGTTGGTTGCGCGGAGTGGACGGGCGTAAGACTCAAAGATGTGCTGGAAGATATTGGTATCAAAAGCGATGCTGTTTATGTTGCGTATTACGGAAAAGATACCCACATTTCGGGCGACCCCAAGAAAGTTGTTATCTCAAGAGGTGTTCCGATAGCTAAGGCATTGGAAGAAGAAAGCCTGATTGCGTGGGCGATGAATGGCGAAGATATTCCAATGCTGAATGGTTATCCGCTTCGCTTGGTTTTTGGTGGTTTTCCGGCTTCGTGTTCGGGCAAATGGCTGTCCAAAATCGTCATTCGCAACAAAGTACACGACGGACCCAAAATGACCGGACAATCCTACCGCGTACCCTGCAAATCCGTTGCGCCCGGCACCAAAGTCAACGACGAAGACATGTGCATCATAGAAGGTATGCCCACCAAGTCGCTCATTACCTATCCCAAATCAGGCGCAATGATCCGGCTCAACCAAAAACTCCCCATCAGAGGGAAGGCATGGACAAGCACAGAGCAAGTAAAATCAGTGGCTTATTCGATTGATTTTGGCGTAACTTGGCAAGCATGTCAACTCGAAAAACCCGCCAATCGTTACGCTTGGCAGCCATTCAGTGCTAAGATTGAATTTCCACAAGAAGGCTATTATGAAGTATGGGCAAGAGCAACCGATATATCAGGCAATTCACAGCCGATGCTTTTACCGGGATGGAATCCGAGAGGCTATCTCAATAATGCTTGTCATCGTATAGCTATTAAAGTTCAAAAATCATAATTATGAAGACGAATCTTCTAAGAGATTTACAGCGACTCATCGTATTAACGCTTGGTTTGTGGCTTGCTGCATTTATCTATGTAATCGTGGATGATGCGGGTATAAAATGGCACAAAACACCGACGCCCATAGCCGATTCAGGGATAATTGTGGGCGGTGACAAGGATGACGATTTTGATAAAGTAGTGAATGGGATTCATGTACAAACAGGCTTGGTGTATGATGAGGGATTCGACATTGTACGGGCGAGTTGTACGGCTTGCCATTCCGCCAAATTGGTTACACAAAACAGAGCTACCGAGGAAGGCTGGCGACAAATGATTCGCTGGATGCAAGAAACGCAAGGGCTTTGGGATTTAGAAGAAAAAGAACCTATAATTTTGAATTACTTAGCTACCCACTATGCCCCCGAAGATACCGGCAGACGGCAAAACCTTGATGTAGCAGCCATCAAGTGGTACATACTTGATATTAATGAAAAATATCAATGAAAATGAAAATATCAATGAAAATAAAAAGTATAGTGTGATGCCAAACGAAAGTAATTTTTCATTTTCATTGATATTGATATTGGAATTTTCATTGATATTTTCATTTTCATTTTCATTGCTAAATTTGTTTTTTTAAGAATTTATTAATACTTTTACATAACTAAACACAATCATTGTGCATCACAATAAGAAAGTACTCATCACAGATGATGTACATCCGACTTTGTTCAAGCACCTCGAATCAGTCGGTTATCATTGTGAATATCGTCCCGAGATTCACACAAACGAAGTCAACCAAATCATTGCGGAATATACAGGCATCATTATCAACAGTAAAATTACTGTAGATAAAGCGATGTTGGATAAGGCTATCCGGCTCAAATTTATTGGGCGGCTCGGTTCGGGCTTGGAAATTATTGATTTGGACTACGCAGCAGAGAAAGGCGTAGCGGTCTATAATTCGCCGGAAGGCAATCGCAATGCTGTAGCTGAACATGCCTTGGGGATGTTATTGACTCTTGCTAATAACTTCCTGCAAGCCGATGCTCAAGTGCGTCAAAAAGTATGGCAACGCGAGGAAAATCGAGGCTTTGAGATAATGGGGCAAACAGTAGGTATTATCGGTTTTGGGCACACGGGAAGTACCTTCGCTACCAAATTAGCCGGAATGGGTATGCGTGTACTCGCCTATGACAAGTACAAGCTACGCTACACGAATCATCATCCATATGTGGAGGAAACGGACATGGAGACAATTTTCCGCGAAGCGGATATTATCAGTCTGCATTTACCATTGACAGAAGAAACACAGCATTTGGTGAATTTGGATTTTATAGAAAAATTTGCCAAAAAAATTATCATCATTAATACCTCGCGTGGCAAAGTGGTCAAGACGACGGATTTGATTGCGGGGTTGGAATCAGGAAAGGTGCGTGGCGCGTGTTTGGATGTGTTTGAAAATGAAAAACCACACACATTCAATGAAGGTGAAAGTGATGTATATGAAAAATTGTATCAATTTGGAAATGTGATACTTACGCCACACGTAGCAGGCTGGACGACGGAATCAAAAAGACGCTTGGCAGAGGTGTTAGCAGAGAAAATCATTACGGGTTACGAGTTGCGGGTTACGGGGTAGCGAGTTATGGGTTTTACCTTTTTCGCGCAGCGAAAAGGTATAACCCGCAACCCGCACCCCGCAACTCGTAACCCGATTGTCATAAAGGCTGCAAAGCAGCTAAAATATGGTTAAATTATTTTTTTATTGGTTAACATTTTATTAACATTGTGGCTTTGTTTTATGCAATATTCGCTCAATATCTATTAGCGGATTCGTTATTCATTTTTTTTTATGAAAAAATAATTCAAATTCAACGAATAACAAATCTGCGGATAACGAATAAACAAAACAAAGCAATCAACAAGTTAACGAAATTATATTGCGATGAATCGCAATGGTTTAATGGTCAATAGAACCGGACACACCATTTTTCTTACTATGGACTGCGGACTATGGACTATAAACTAAAAAACTACTATTCAAGCTTATGACACGTTACATTTACTTGGTATTGGCTTGTGTGTTGATGAGTACATTGGCATATAGCCAGTCTCAATCCATACAAGGACGCATTTTCGATGCAAAATCAAACGAAGGCTTACCCTTTGCCAACGTTATCCTGCTCAAAGACGGGATTCAAAAGGCAGGGACAACGACCGACCTCGACGGAAATTATTCTTTTACGGGTTTCGACCCCGGT
>CALHBW010000133.1 GCA_937930625.1 uncultured Saprospiraceae bacterium
GCACGCAGGATGCCGGGCGGTCCGCCGTCTTCTTCAAATTCAATGAACAATTCCTGTGCTTCATCGTCCAATCCGGCTACTGTAGCGGATACGGGATGCCCCGACACACTCAAGAGGAAGCGTGTAGGTACGGGAATGTCAATATTGCCATCGTTTTGGAAATAAATATTGATTTCTACCGTCCGGTTTCGGCGTACTGCACTTGGGTAATCGAGTTCTTGGTCGAGGAAATTGCCTACCCCATCATTAAAGGAGAGAGAGCAAGAAAACCCGTCCGAATTACTCCCTGCATCTTCCGAATTACCAAATGAACCGACCACGACCTCAAAGCCATCTACCAGCGTGGCATCTTCCATTCCTTTATCCACTACCACATTGTACATACCCAAATCTGCCCCTGCCAAATCGAAGGTGGCAAATATGCGCGTAGAGTTGATAAAATAGGTTTGGCTTGCGGCTACATTTATGCTGCCTTCGAGTCGGGCTTCCATATTGGGTTCAAGTTTTGCCCCGTCAATTCTGATAGTTACATTGCCCGTATTACCGCCTTGTTGGGCATCTACCGAGCGAATCTCGAAAGGCAAAATCTCAGGAAGTAAAGTGATGTTTTGCTGATTGCCGGGTTGTACTTCGCCTGTTACGAGGAGATAATAAGTACCCGCTTCGAGGCTTTCCACGATAAGTTCCTGATAGGTCGAAAAGGGGATTTCAAAGAAGAAATCGGCATTGGAAAGCGTGGGTGTTTCGCCGTATTTCAGATAGAGTTCGTTGTTGCCAACGGCACCATCGCTTTCGAGTGTAATGATGAGTGTTTCGCCTGCCAAACTATCGGGTACTTCTATGCTGTAATATTTGTCCACATTATCGGTCAGGGTCGTATTTTCGCTTGTGCCGATAACCAATTCGGGTAGCGTAACCGCTACTTGATTGACCGACGGGGCGGTGTTGTTTTCCTCCTCCGTTTCCAAAATATTATTGAAGCCATCCGTATTGACAATCACAAAATAATCGCCCGGCGTAATACCCGGAACCATAACACTGACCGATTTGGTGAGTTCTTGGAAAGGCAGTACCGTTTCGTTATTATGGATAGTCGTAAGTACGGGGTCATTGGCATCAAAGACCGCATCCGATGAGAGGTAAATAATGTCTTTTCGTACCCCTTCTGCCGGATTTGTACCGATATTTTTTATAGTATATTCAAATGATAAATCTTCATCTACAAATACAGACGTACCCGCAGCCACCGACACATCAGTGACCACCAAATCAGAAGGAATCTGAGGCGTGACTGTCGTAAATACGCTCGTCATGTTATTTTCTTCGCCTTCGTCTGTCTCAAATATTTGATTGGTCGCTTCCGTAAACATCACCAAGAAATAATTGCCCGAAGCATTAATCGGTAAGTCCAATTCGAGCGTATCTGTATAGCTTCCGCCGACAGGCAAGCCATCCATGTAAGTAGATTGTCCTAATGTAAATCCGCCTGCACCATCGGCATTCGTAGTGAGTCTGAATTGCTCGGTAAATGGAATTTCTACGGGTGCATCACCGTTATTTTGTACCGTCCATATGAGGCTAATCGGTTGTCCGGCAATACCCGAAGGTGGCGCAGTAAAAGCGGTAATTTCCAAATCGGGCTTCGGACTGCTTTCAATAACGATTTGATTATTGCCGCCCGTATTTTGGATGACATATACATTATTTTCAAAATCATCATCATTCGTCAGGTCGGTATGGTCTGCAACCAAAAGCAAATAATAGCTGTCGTAATTGCCATTTGGAATGGTAAATTCCTGATAATCGTCATAGATTTCATTATTGTCAAGTGGTCCGCTTTCCGTCCAATCATATACAAAAATATCGTCTTCGTCATACACCATATCTGTTGAGAGATACAGGGCATCGTACCACAGCTCGTAATTCCAATTGGCGGTGGTGCTACCGAGATTTTGTACATCCCATCCGAAGGTAAATATATCGCCTTCCTGCACGGTATCGGGCATCGTTGTGGTCGCATTGAGTACATCCAAATCTACCGGAGGCGGACAAGTCACATGAATCGTATCGCTACGCAGAATGTTATTATTTTCTGAATTATATTCAAAAATATCATTATCGCCATCCGTATAAACATAGACATAAGCATAACTAAAACTATCCAATCCCGGCACCAAAAGAGATAACATCGGATAGGTAATTTCGGTATTTACCGTATAAGTCGAATCTTTCTCTAATGGCTGAAAACGAGTATTTTCGCCCACCAAAGTAACGCTGTCAGGATGCCATGTACCACTGATAGATACGTATATTTTATCATTCCAAATATTATCATCCGCATCTGTGATACCATTATTTTTTATGGTAAAATTAAATGGGAAAGGCGTACCCGCTTCAAGGCTATCCGGCAATGTAGCAATATCATCTACCACCAAATCGCCCCAAGGTGCAACGTTAATTTGCAGCGTAATTAAACGACTATTATCCGTTTCGTCTGCTTCGTGTATTGCTTCGTCCGCATCTGTGAGAATGTGTAGATAATGCGTACCCTCTACGAATGATACAGGCAAATCTGCCGTAGTCGAAAGACTGACGACATCATCGGGATTCATCGGTGTATTCCACGAAACTTCAGCTACGACAATCGCTTGGTTGGTATCCAATACCATATCGGCAGACATATAAATTTTGTCTGTACGCTGTGTGGATGCAATGCTGCCCGCATCGGTATTTCTTACCTCCCAATCTACTGTGATTGATGCCCCCGTTTGTACCGTTGTACTTGGTGTAGTGGCTGTGACGACCTCCAAATCAGGATTGAGAATGGTCAGTGGATTGGGGTGTACGTGTGTATTATTTCCTTCATTATCTCCTTCATAAATATTATCCGTTACGTCTGTTTTAATAATTAAATAATACGTACCCGCGCTAATATTTGGTATGGTCGTATTGAGATTGGAGTATTCCAATTCGGTAATGTCCATTATATTATTATGGGATCTTGTATTGATAAAAATGGCATTAGAATCCAATTCCATCGTAGCACTCAAAAACAGACTGTCTCTCCAAAATCCCGAAGGTGTGGGAGAACCCCCGTCATTGGTCGTAGTATATTGTACCAATATATTTTGTTGAGTGGTCAATGTTGGTGTAATCGTAGAACTAATCACCTCCAAATCGGGCGGTGGTGTCAGAAGAATATCCAAAGGTTGACTTCGGGTGAAATTATTATCCTCATCCACATGTTCAAATACAGCATCAAAAAAGTCTGTTACGATATAAATATAGACCACACCGGAGTAGTTTTCGGGCAAATCTACATTCGTTGTAATCGTATATGATTCGCCGGGTTGTAAGATGCCGCTAGATGGATTTATATTACGTAAAAAATTGAGATTGGTCGGATTATAGACCGATTCTTCCGACCAGAATATTCTGTCCCGCCAATTGGGAGAGGGCGTGAGTCCCGTACCTTCATTGGTAACGGTATAGGTAATCGGAATCGTTTCGCCGGAAAAAGCAAAACCTGTAATACCGGGCGGCAAGATATTGGTCACTTGCAAATCCGGTGGCGGCGACAGGGCTACGTCAATGAAAATAGCCGTTACATTATCGTCATAATCACTCTCCACTTCCGATTGTGACCGATTGGCACGTACCAAAATATAATAGGGACCAACTGCCCCTTCGGGCAAATCAATCGTTGCAAAATTAAAGTAAGATTCGCCGGGAAATAATGCGGAGGTATTGTCTACTCTTCGCATCAAAATATCGCTATTGCCGAGTGTAGAATCTACCGATAAATAGATGGCATCTTCCCAATTGCTGTTCGTTCCGGTGGCACCGATGCCGATATTATTCACTTCCCATGATACGCCCACCGTTTGACCGGAAAATGGCATGGCTAACATTTCTATATTTTCCACAATCAAATTGGAGGGGTCTTTCACCATAAATGTTTGTATCGGACCATCAGTATTAAAACAGGAATTTTCACTCACCACTTGCCAATTATAAGTCGTACCATAAGTCAAATTGGAATAGGAAAAATTAATCCCATTAAAATTGGAACGCGCAGGGAATGAAGGGCGACTCGTACCCACAGGCCAAATATAAATATCGTAATCCGAGGCACCCGTAGCCGGCAGCCAAGAGAAGTTGACGGGTACAGATAAATTGACCGTACCATCGGCGGGCAACATATTGCTGACCATGCCCGGCGGTTCGGAAGGTACAAGCGTCATCTCCACGCTATCTACTTCCATACAACCCGCATTATTGGTCATCGTTACGCTGTAAACAGTGGTTTCGGTGGGCATTACGACGATGCTTTGTGTCGTTTCGCCTGTTGACCATTGATAGGAATTGCCATTGAAGACGCTGAGGGTCGTAGCATCGTTTTCGCATACTGATGTAAAGCCATTTACGTATAAATAAGGTTCGGCATATACATCTACATAAATCCGGTTGGAACGGCTGCTACATCCGGTTACAGGGTCGTACCTATCCACAGAATAATAGCCCTCTGTGGATGCGATGATGCTTTGGGTCGAATCTCCTGTTGACCATACGATATTGTCGCTCAATGAACTCACCAATTCGATGGAATCTCCATTACAAATCAATCGGTCTTCGCCATTGGCAACGCTAATCGTAGCGGCTGCGGGTTGTGGCAGTACCGTTATTTCGATTTCGGCAGATTGGGTGCAGCCGTTTTCATTGGTATTGACAACGGTATAAGTCGTCGTTTGAGAAGGTGTGACGTAGAATTGCGAACTCGTAAACGTTCCATTCCATCGGAAAGTGCCTTCGCCGGAAGCCTCTAAAGTAGTGCCTTCTCCTTCACAAATCGTTTGGCTTGGTGTGACAATCATCGGCACTTGTTCGGGATAGCCGATGACTTGCATATTTAGGGTATCATTTTGTACCTGACCATCACCTGTAAGTGCGGTATATATTGTAAATTGGTAAATACTATCCGCAGGGAAATTAATCGGCGTATTAAATACATAATCCAAAGTATTATCTGCATGAACCGTCTGATTAACGGTTTCTGTAACGGGCGTATTTGAGCCAATTTGGAAAGCCACATCAAAATTTGATTGGGCTTGTGTACCGTAATTTCTGATGGTAACAACAAGGCTGTCATTTTGCGGCAAACCACAATCTGTCACCGGATTTAAAACCGCTAAAATACCTAAGTCTTCAGCTAAGGTAGAAAACTCGTCTGCACCAATATCAGGCATGTCGGTATTTCTGATTTCACCATCAATATCTAAGGTGACTTGCGGTAGAAAAATACCCACAGCATCCAAACCCGTTTGGGTGACATGTAGATCATTGTCCGAAACAAATAAAGGATCCAGCGATACCGAGTGCATATCACGTCCGCTTAGTTGTCGCCAATTGGTCAAAGTAGAAGCATCGTTGTCATTCCAATTTCCGACTAATGTTCCTGTGGTATAAAGGTCATTATAATCCAATGCTGCAAAACCCGAACTCGTTGAATAAAGTGCGTAACCGCCTCCAAAATTTGCAAAAACATTATTGACGGTATTTTTATTTGCCCCAAAATAAGAATACATCGCCCTACTCGCGGTGGCGGTATTGGTCAGAGAAATATTGTTGTGATAAATATCCGTGTAATCACCAAAATAGGTGTAAATACCATAAGCCGTAGATGTACCGCCTACTCTCGCAAAATTATTGACAACACGGACGTGGTCGGCAGGTGCGCCATCACATCTGTACAGATAAATGCCCGTACCTGCGTGTGCATACACCTGATTATTTTCAATGCGTAATCCATTGTCGGTATCACGTGCATATATGCCTCTGTATGAGGAAGAACCGGATTCGGTGTTCAGTACATTAGCGATGATTTCGGGCGCATCCTGATGTTGCAGATAAATACCCTCAAAATATTGATTGGTGAAAATATTATCGCGGATGATGGTTCCGGATTCTAAATTGGTACTGCTTGTGCCAAACATCCTTACACCATAACCCATTCCGGTGAATGTATTGCCTTCTATCAAGGTATTATTATCAATAGAAGAAGCACTAGAATGGATGTATGTGGGACTAACACTGGTGCTTGTGGTCGTGAAGTTGTTGTTTAAAAATTGATTGTTGTTCGCACCGTTTTCTAATTGTATAATATGATTGGAAAAACTACTTGTATATTCAAAAGTCAGATTTTGGAAAGTGACATAATCTGACCCAAATAATTCGACGATATGCGGCGAACCGTGCCTTATCGTTGCCGAAGTATTGTTGCCGGAAGCCGATTGAAAAAGGACGGTATTGGTCGCACTTACTCCGTTAATTGCATTGATATTGATTTGTTCGGTATATGTGCCGTCATTCACCAAAAATTCAACCGGACCGAGTACGCCACCTTTGTTGAGTGCATTGGCAGCTTGCTCAAAAGTTTCAAAATCTGCCGTATTTCCCCCCAAGCTATACACGCCGGAAAGCCCTGCAAAGAGGTCATCCACGATAGTAGTATCATTAGCAGGAATGGCATCGGGCAAGCCATTTGGAATGAGCGTATAAGCAATTATTTCGTGCGGAATACCCACCAAGAAAGTAAAATCTCCTACCAAAACAGTATCGCGTTCACCGGGCAGGAGTTCGCCTTCCCAGTTGACACCGTTTTGGATATTATCATTGACAAACCAAGCAATATTTACATTATAAATAGTATCAATACCATTATTTCTTAATAATACAAATACATCTTGGTCTTGTGCAGGGAAAGGAACAGCTTCCGAAGGAGAGACGATGCCCTCAATACTCGCGTCATTATTGGTAGCAGGGGCAAATTCGTCTGCACCAATATCGGGCGTAGTCGCACTACGCGGCTCTCCGTCAATATCGTCGGTAACTGCTGCGATAGGTGTACCTGTGTTGTTCAAATCAGAATCCTGAACGTGCAAATCGCTAGTCGATACATACAGCGGATCGAGAGAAATAGAGTTGGCATCATGCCCGGAAGCCGCTTGCCATGCTGCTAAATTGCTGACATTACTATTGCTCCAAGCACCTAAATTTGTGCCTGTTGCGTATAAGTCATTATAGTCAGAAGATATGACATTGCTACTTGAATTATTGTAGAAAGCATAACCACCACCTGTATTGGCAAAGACATTATTTTGGAGATTAATATTGCCGCCGGACAGCAGGTAAATCCCTCGCGCCGAAGTACTTGTAGCGGTAATGTGGATATTATTATGGTAAATATTTGTATAAAAACTATTATCAGAAATTATACCGTATAAAGTAGTACCGTCATTACCAACTTGAATAAAATTATTGGCAATCAAATCAGGTGCGACAGCCGTAGCACTCATGGAAAGCAGATAAATCCCGTCGCCGCGTGGCAATCCTGTAATAGTATTGTGCGTGACCGTATTGCCGCCTCGACCATTGTACAACCAAATGCCTTCGTAGCTGCTAGTCGTTTCATTCGTTGTGATTTGATTATGAGTAATTGTGCTGCCCGAAAGGTATCTTTGATAGACGGCATTAATGTATTGATGTTCAAATATATTATCGGAAATCACCGTAGCAATTTGTGGATTGCTTGTGCTGCCGTTTTCGAGATACAAACCATAACTTCCTTGTTGGAAATGATTATTGAGGAATGAATTATTGTGATTCGGAATACTTCCGTTAGCATATACGATGGCATAATTGACGCTTGAAGTATTGACATCCCGGCTTATCATTTGATTATTGGCAAATACATTATTATCCGCGCCATTCAGTAATTCAATCACCCGTTCAAAGGATGTATTTCCGGAAGATTGAAGGGTCATCTGCTCAAAACGCAACCAATCCGCAGCATCTAATCTAATCACATAATTATTGGCAGAAGCAGGTGCAGTATAAGTCAAAATCACTTGCGTATTATTGCCTGTTTCCGAACGGAAAGTCACCGTATTATCGGCATTTGCGCCTATGATTTCATTTATCGTGATTTGCTCATTATAGGTTCCCGGACGTACTTCAAAGATAACTTCACCAACAACTCCGCCTCTGTGCAATGCCGTCACAGCTTCTGTAAAGTTCTGATAATCAGGCGATGTGCCACCTATGGTATAGACACCCGACAATGCCGCGTAGAGTTCGGTGAGTTGGAGGGTATCGTTGAAAGTTTCGGTATCTGTAACACCGTTTGGATTACTTGACCATACGGTGATGCTGTACAT
>CALHBW010000134.1 GCA_937930625.1 uncultured Saprospiraceae bacterium
ACATTCAGTTCCTTGATTTTTGCTCAACAAATGGATCTTTGTAAAAGTACCTTGACCATAGGTGTTTACGACTTAGGCGATTGTGGTTTACTTGACTCTGTTGCGAGAGGTGCTGAGAAATTGCCGGAAGACGAAATTTCAGAAGAAATAAAGAAACATATCAAAGCAGAAAATATAGGAACGGGATTTATCTATGGGTACAACGGCAAAAAATACGTAATTACTTGCGAACATGTAATATTTAAGGCGCAGAAAATAGTGGCTTATGATGCGGATTATAAGGAATATAAACTCAAGTTGGTCGGTGGCGATACTTTTTATGATGTAGCGGTATTGGAGTTTGAAAATTCGGACGAAGCAAAACAATTTGAATCCATACAATTTGAAACGCAACTGCCTGACACCAATGAGCAAGTGCAAAGCCTCGGTTACTGGAATCTTGACCATACACGCTCGTCATTTTCAGGTAAAGTCTTGGACAATGCAATTATCATAAAAGACCTCAAACTTCCTGTAGCAAAATTGGGTTTTGTCGAACACGCGGCAAAATTGCCAAAAGGATTTAGCGGCGGTATATTGATTAATGGCAGTCATAAAATTTTGGGAATGAGCGTTTTGAGAAATAAAAGCGAAAATTATTACTACGCACTTCAGAGTGCTATTGTTAAGCGTCTTGTAGAAAATATTGTTGATAACGGAAAGGTACAACGGGCATTTACGGGGATTCAATTTGCTGAAAATATAGAAGGAGGTACTGTAAAAGTCAATGAAATTATCTCCAACTCTCCGGCAGCCGAATATCGCGACCAACTCGAAAATCAAAGCATCAAAAAGATTAACGGCAATCGGGTTAGTGATATTTACAGCGTATTACAAATTATGGAAAAAATCCGCCCCGGCACTCCAATAACACTTGAATTAGATAGAGGTGAATATACCTTCGTATCTGATACACTGGAAAGAGAACGACTGCGCCAAATCGCCGAACATGCAGTACAATATCACGAAGACATCAGAATAAAAGGCGAAGCAGTAATTGTCAGGCTTGAAGAGGAACAGACAGCAACAGCAGTCGGTAAAGCAAATCATTTGGTGTATTGTCTCAACAGTGTGGACCAATTTGGTGGCATCGTCAGAATATTCGGTTTGCACGGAGCGTTGAAAATTGGTACAGACGATAATTTTAAAGCCGGCAGAACTATCTACTTTTCCAAAAGTGATGACATACGGGTCTTGTATTATTGAGTCGTAGCACGGTGCTTCCAGCCGTGCATCCATACGCGACATTGCAATCATCCATCAAGATTGTAAACATTTAAAGTAAAAAATATTGCTACCTCATTCGGGCAGATACTCAAAGAGTATCTGGGGTAGAAAAGTATATCCACACCTAAAAAATACTCAAACCACGAAGCGACAAAACAATTGATTTATTTTATCACAAAAACGCGAATACATAGTTCGCATTAAAAAAACATTATTATGATTACTACAAACACAGGTTTAAAAACCTTATTTAATTTTTCACTAATGCTTGTGATGATATGCAGTCCAATATCCACAGCCTTTTCACAGCAAACACTCAGCTCAACTTGTACAAGCCTTAAACGCATGGATATTGAGCCTATAGGGATTCGACATCAGGGTAACAAAAATATTTCATTGCCTGACGACACTAAGAAAATCACTATGGAATGTACATGTAGGTATCTTGAAGAAGATATAGAAATCTGCCCTAGTAGCATAACTTTCACGGTACGCAGACCTAATGGAACTATACAAAATATTTCGGCATCAAGAGAAGATGCTATTCATATTGGAGGTGATTTTAGATATCAATCATCAATTTACCGTGCAAAATATAACGGTGCGGCTGATAGAGTCACCTATAATGCACCATCATCTGCTACGCTTCGTTCTGCCATGCGAGGGTTGGTGGTGTGGATAGAGTCCGAAGGTCGCACCCCAAATAATCCTAATAACTATGAAGTAGATGAATTTTTCTATAAGATAGATAAGGACTACTATATTAATGTGCCTACATCTTCCAATGGTCTAAGAAATTTTGTTATCAGTGTACCCGTCCATGAGCATGGAGATGATGGTCGAGAAATTGTATATCAGGTGAGAGGATATAATGGTAATTCGCAGATAACACCTACAGTCACTGAATCTATACCTTTCAGTAACCTTGAGCCCGAAATCAGATTAGACGAAATTCCTTTAAATAATGTTCCTGCAAATGTAAATAGGATTCGGGTCAATATTGAGTCTCCCGATAATAATAATGGTTCTTCTGCCATAGTTGGTTCTATTATGGTAACTTCTTCAACCCCATGTTGTGTTCCCACATTAACTTGCCCTTCCAATATCACACGCTCTACCGCCCCGGGTGCTTGTTATTATCAGGTAGTGGGGGGAGAACTCGATCCGACTTTTAGCTGTTCGGCTACACCGACAAATGGTTATAATGGCAGTTCAACATTAGCCGATGCAACATTTCCTGTAGGTACAACAACTGTAACTTGGTTGGTATCCGGAGCCACTTGCCAAACGACCATCACAGTAGAAGATAATGAAGCTCCTGTCTTGACTTGTCCGTCCGACATCACGATAGCAACTGACACCGGATTATGCGTTGGTACTTACGACTTTGTGGCTCCTACAGCCACTGATAATTGCGATTCGCCCGAAGGTATTACTATTATTTGTAGTCACGAGTCTGGCGATACCTTTCCTTCAGGTACGACTACGGTTACATGCACAGCTATGGATGCCAGCGGCAATACCGACACCTGTAGCTTTGATATTACAGTGGAGGATACGGAAGCACCGTTTATGAACTGTCTGTCTGATATCACCGTAACTGCTGAAGCGGGTGAATGCGAAGCTTCGCCTGAATGGACACTGCCCCGCGCTTTGGACAATTGCGACCTAAATCAAGCCATAGTTGATTGCAATTATGAGCCTGGAGATACTTTGCCCATAGGCGTGACCACGGTGATGTGTACAGCTACAGATGCGGCTGGCAATTCAATATCTCACAGCTTTGATATCATCGTCGAACAATGCGATACCTGCGTGACGACATTGAACATTATTCATATTGATGATAATGATATTAATGTTGGTACGAATGATATGGAGAACTTTTTTGCGAACCCCGTATATAGATTTTTTAATCCCGGACTACCGGAAACGGGTATATTAACTAATGTCACACTTGAATTACATCTAAGGGTTTTCGATATATCTTGCGAAAATGAAATTGAAGTGCGTGTAACAGACCCTTTGGGGAATATAACAACCTTCGACCAATCACAACTATTCTCAACTTGCAACGGAGCCGGCTTGTACTATACCACGCTTGATTTGCCCGATGTGCCACTTGAAGGGAACGCTGTAGGTATATGGTATATAGAATTTCGAGATATAAATGACCAAAATGCAGGTGCGAGAGAATACTCTACCCGATTTGCCCAACTGACGTATGATGCCACATTCGACGAGTGTTATGATGTAAATAGAATTTCTAGATATAATGAAAATGAACTCCTATCGGAACTTTCCGAAGTACATCTATATCCTGTTCCTACTTCGGACGTATTAAACATGGAATATACATCAGATGAAGATACTGACTTATCTATTGAAATAATCGACAATGTCGGTAGAGCAGTAGGCTATCAAAAAGAGTCGGTGATTTCAGGAGTGAATACCTTCAATATGAATGTTGATGACTTAGCGCAAGGTTTATATTATGTACGAATTATGGATGATGTCGGACGTATGCAAGTCAAGCCATTTACGAAAGTAAACCCATAACATCACTATAAAAGCACCAATGCCGAAGCACCCCACTTCGGCATTTTCATTTATTCCCCAAATCAAAAAACCAAAAACCCTAAAAAAATCCCCACACATCCGTACTTTTGAGGCTGAAAGGTGAGCAATCAAAAATCACCGAATCAAAAATCAACAATCCTTCATGTTTTTAGAGCCACATTTCAAAAGTCAGCGTAGCGGATGGATAGAAGTCATCTGCGGTTCCATGTTTTC
>CALHBW010000135.1 GCA_937930625.1 uncultured Saprospiraceae bacterium
TCCATTGGATAAAAATAGGGTTTGAAATCGAGCGTGGCTTGTCCGATGACATGTTGTTTTGTCCAATCAAATTTCAAATCAAGCGCGGTGTGGATGAGGTCGTTTTTGCGGTGATAAGTGGGTTGATAATCGGGGCGTTCATATCTTTCTTCTTCCGTAATGATGGGCGCAGAAACGACCATCGTATCCAATTGGCGAAAGTCGGTGTCGGCTACGATGAGGGTGTCAGTCACTTTTTTTGTACCGGAACATCCGGCAAAAAATAAGGTCAATAACGCAATTGTAAGTATGCGATTCATGGTTGTGAGTTTTTAGTCCATAGTCGATAGTCCGTAGTTGATGGACTGTCGCAAGGATGAAATAATTTATAAAGGTAATTGCTGTAGGTGTTTTATTTGAACGTTTTATATGAAGGGAGGTGTATTTTAGATGAACATTATTGCGATTTTTCCTCTGATTTTTTAGATGTCGTATTTTTACGAGTGATAAAAATAGCTGCTAGTGCGAATGCACCTGTTAATACTGCGGCAGGTATATTGAACCCTTGAAGAGCCAGAAGCACTGATGCTCCTATTATCACGATAGCAAGTAGAAATGCCAGCGTGTAACCTAAGTAAGTCTGCCGGATTCGGTTAGTGATGATTTTGGCTTCCATGTTCATCCTATGCTTTCTTTCTTCAATTGACTGTTCGGCTTCCTTCTCAACCATCCTCATTAGTCGTTCTCCACCATTGGGAATTTCATTATTGTAGCCTTTTATATGTATAGGCGGTGGAAGTGGACCGGAGTAGCTTTGGCTCACCAGTAATTGATTAATCTGGTCTTTCTTCTCCGGAGGAAGTTCTTCTGTTATATCATTTATGAGTTCGAGTTCTTCTAATCCGATGCTTTCATTATTTTCCAATGATAATTCTTCTTTTGACTGGTTTTCGTCTTGTTTCATTGTTTATTTTTTTTGTAGAAAATTACCAATAGAGCTAACAACACTATAAAACCTAAACTAACAACTTGTTTTTGTTGTTTGATTTTTGTGTGTTTCTCTTTTTCCCTTTTTAATTCAATGATAGCGCGTTTCATTCTTTCACGTTGTTGAGGTGTTAAACTATCTTTAAGTAATTCATTTTCATACCCTTCAATAATTTTATCATAAAATAAACGTCCGATGCGTTCCCAATTAGATTTTAAATAATCTACATCATGCTCAAAGGAATGACTATTGAGCAAATCCATCAACTCATCATATCCTGCTTGCGGATTGAAAATATTTGCCCAATCAAAAGAAGTATTTTGATATTTATAAGCTAAAGGAAACCGTTTTTCAAAATCTTGTACCATAATTAATAAAACGAATTTTATGCAAAATAGGTTCTATTTTTTAGAATAGCTAATTTTCATAAAAATAAAAAGTAAGTGCGATATTGAGATAATTTTTATCGTCTCATCCTTCCCAGCAACAAAGGAGCAACAATAATCATTAGAATGATAATGGCACAGATAAAGAAAAGACCAGCGTTATTCTCTCCAAGTGGTGTAGTAGTCGCCACAGCGATAAGCAGGAAAATCCCAAAAACAAGCCCCGAGGCAGCAATAAGCTGATTGAGTCGATTCCGTCCTTTTGTTCGTTTTAATTCTATTTCGTATTGGCGTATTTTTTCATCTTCAATGATATTCAAAATACGTTCTGCGCCATTCGGCATAAGTTGGTCGTACCTTTCTAATTGTGATGGAGAGGGCAGTCCTTCCTGCTCAAATAATTCGCGGACTTCCTCTTGGGTATCCCCAAAATTGAGTTGGTCGATTTCTTCTGTGAGTAGCGGTTCGTTCTTATATTGTTTTTCCATAAATTAAAATTGAAATGAGTTATAAAAATATAGAAAAAAACGATGCTATGCCATTTTGCACTTGTTTTACTTGGGCGTTTTAGACGAAAGGAGTGGTATGTTCGATAAAAGGATTGTACATTGTATTATATCAAGGTTTTGAGCAATATATTTGCTGTCACAAAAGTCCATGCAATTATGACTTTATCCATTTCAACCAAAAGGGCAAATTATTTCTTTTGATGCGAGAGTAGGGAACATTTTGTGCGCCAAAACTTTGATAAAATCGCGCGATAGAAGGTATTGCCGAGCCTTCAAAATCTAAGGTGACCGGACGCCCTGCATTGGTACGAATGAGTACATCTAAAAGAATGTGCATCGCTGAAAATTCTTTCCCTTTGGGCGATGAAGAAGGGAGCAAATTGATGATTTTGCCATGCCCGGAAAGAAAAAAGGCAGCAGCGCAAAGCTCCCCTTCTGCATCCTGTATGCCTGTGATGAAACCCAAGCCGCGATGCAAGGCATTATAAATGATACGATGTAAGGTATGATAGGAGCTATCCGTCATGTCGGGGATTTTTTCACCTTGATGCGTGCGGAAAAGTGCGACGAGTGTTTCGGGCTTAATAGAAGTCGTAAAGGTGAGTTGGTGTTTGGATGCTTTTTTGAGGTTTCTTTTTAGGTTGGTGGAATAATTTTTACGAATATTATCGTACTCATCCATCAATGAAAGTTGATAATTTGGGCGTTGGAATATCTCAAATTCTGAATTTGCATTAACTGTATTTCTGTCATTCAAATAAATATCAATATATCTAAATTCGGAAGGAATGGCAGCCAGAAAAGCTTCCATGCGCTTGGCGGAAAGGACATGCGTAGAAAATAAGCCCAATTGCTGACAAAACTGTGGCTGAAAGAGCCGTTTGTACCCCGCAAGTCGATTGTTCCATACCAATGGAAAAACAGATTCGTAGTCGCCTTCTACAATGCCGTCCCATTCTTCGCAAACATTATTGAGATACCAGGTATAAGCATACGGACTGCCATTGATTGCGTAATGTACACAACTGTCCCATTTTTTACGGTCGATATCTTCGTGCTTGATATAGCGAAGGTTCATAATAATGCGATAATGCTTGAATGATATAATGCGACAATACAATGAGTGAATTTTGAATGAGTGAATGAGTGAATGTTTTCTTCATTGTCCGCACTGACATTCATTCATTCATTCATTCATTCACTCACTCATTCACTCACTCATTCACTCATTGTAATACGTCACATTTTGTGCAAAACTAATTTTTTTTTGGTGAGGTAGTTAACTATCATGCTGATTATTGAGAAATCATAGCATGGAATACGAAAAAAGGTTGTAATTTGTGACATTGGTTTTTAAAATATTTTTTTTGTATTTTCGTGCTTTTGTGATGACGATTTAATAAATTGGAAAATATTTACACAATTCACTCCCTCTAACATACACCTTATTAACTGAAAATGCTTTTGACTACAACAGTTAAAATTCCCATTCGTTGTTTGTACTGTTGAACACGAGGAAATTTTTGCAGTATATTTTCAGTCGATATTCGTGTATGAATGTTCATTTTGGCAGATTAATTAATAAAATTTAAATTTTGCAAAAAGCATAGCATGAGTAATAAGATAAGTAACAGTAAAGAGAAAAGTATGAATGTAAGTGATATTTCAACAATTAAAGACATTCTTTTTGGGGCAGACATACAGTCGATAGAAGAACGCTTTAGTGAAATCAATGGAAAAATCGGCGATGTAGAGGGAGACACCGGTAAAAGCATTGAAGCACTCCGAAAACAAACAGATGAACATTTGAAAGCCCTTGATAAGCGAGTCGAAGAGAAAATGGCAGAGCTTGAAAAAGAAATGAAACAGCATGTAAGGGATTTGGAAAAACAAATTCTGAATGTCAGTAAATCAGATAAACAGAGTCTTGCCGAAATGTTGCAGCAGCTTAGTGCTAACCTAATTAAAGGTGAAAAGTAAAAATAACTCATTAAGTGTGACAAGGTATATGGATATATTTACGGTTTTTTCCCTTTAGATTATATTGTGCCCATCCAAAATTCCTACTATGAGCAAGACGCCTGATACATCCGACAACAACATAGATGAAAAATTGGCAGTCATTCGCCATATTTTACTGCATGGTGACAGAGCACGTATTGAACAATTAGAAGAAATTATTCAAAATACCGATTTGCTCAGTGAACATGTCAATCCAATTATTGACCACAAAATTGCTAATATAAAAGATGATTTTTCTAATGTATTCGGAAATGAAGTTGGGACAGAATTTGAGAAAAAATTGCTGTTGTCGGAAGACCTTCTGCTCACGGTACTCTCTCCAATGATGGGGAAGATGATGCGTAAATACATCAGCAAAGAAATACAAGGACTTAAAGATAAAATAGACCAACAATTCAAACGAAGTTTCTCATTCAAACGATATTATCACTTGATACGCGCCAAGGTGTTTGGGATTGAAAGCAGCGCAATCATTTTAGCAGGTTTGGAAGATTTCAAAACTAGAATACAAGATATTTTTATTATCCAAAGAAATTCCGGTTTGGTTTTGGGGTCGGCGCATGCAAGCGAAGCAGAATTAGGTGATGGTGATATTTTCAGTGGAATGTTGACTGCTATCAAAGCCTTTGGAGAAGATGCGTTCAACAAAGCAGGTAGCGAAAAACAAGAATTGGAATTTATTGAATACGATAGTAATAAGATATTTTTACAAAGTCACCATAATTACTTTTTTGCGGCTGTATTGAATGGTACAATGAGTCTTTCTGAAAAAGATGACCTTGCAAATCAGTTAATGGAATTTGCAGACAAAGAAAAAAAATTAAATTTACAAGAGATTAACGGAGAGGATAGCGCATACATCTCTGACCAACTCAAAAATACTTTTTTTAGTCAAGATTAAAGAGGTTGTTTGACTTAGTACAAACATGCTCTGATAGCACAAGTTGTGGGCAATTTGTGTGAATTTATTCACAGTGTACGGAGAGATGAAGGTGCTTAAGTGTTACATTTTTATCTCTAATTTATCCAATTAACATGGAAATTAAAAAGAAAATTATCCTTACGGGGAGTTTCGGAGTAGGTAAGACCTCATTATTCAGTCGATTCATTTACAGTGAATTTGACGAAAAATACCTCACTACGATTGGGGTGAAAGTCGATAAAAAAACCATCAATATCGACAATGACACCAACCTTAATATCATGCTGTGGGATATTGCAGGTGAGGTAGCGCAAGATAAAGTACCACTGTCGTACTTTCTTGGTACAAGTGGCATCATTTATGTCTTTGACCTCACACGTCCGATGACCTACAATAATATTCTCGCAGATATTGAATATTTGAAAAACATACTGCCGGAAGCCACCGTCAAAATTATCGGCAACAAAAAAGACCTTGTTACTACTGCCCACATTGAAAGCGTGATTTCCGGCTTACCCGTAGAATGTGATATGACGACCAGTGCAAAAACAGGAGAGAACGTAGAACAACTTTTCCAGAGTATGGGAGAGGCATTGATGATATGACAAAACTAACTAAATACCAACTCACGCATTTAAGCCGTAACACCCAATTTATACTTTTCAATATAGAGGGAACATTCTTGGAAAGCTGCGACTCACTTTTTTCGACGCATGACTTTCGCAAGCAAATAGTTTACGAATGGTTTCCTTTTCTTGAAGGCATTGCCGATGTACTTCGAATGATGGAACCCGCACAGGAAATGCTTTTTCAAAAAATACAAAAGCCTTCGGCACAACTGCCGGGGGCTTATGATTTTAATATCCTACGCCCAATCACTAAGTCTGATACCCTTCTGCTCATCATTATAGATTATACCACAGTATATCGCCAATATCAGGTACTCCAACAGCAATTTAACGAACTATACATCGAAAAACAACGCCTCGAAACCGAACTTGCTGCATTTGAAAAAGGCACTACTCCTTCCCGGTAAAAATGAGTAGATGAATAAATGATGAAATGAGTAAATATCATTAACGCATTTAATCATTTTTACATTTTACAACTTGTCCCGACGAATGACGGGATTATTTTAATTTGAAGATAAAAGTGTCAACTGCAATTCTAAACAAACCAAATATTTACTCATTTCATCATCTATTCATTTACTCATTTCCAATTCACTCATTCACTCATTCAAAATTTACTCATTGGACGCATGATACAACTCAAAAATATCGGCAAACGCTACCGCTTTGAATGGATATTCCGCCAAGTGAATCAGCATTTTGAAGCAGGAAAAAAATACGCCATACTTGGTCCAAACGGGTCGGGCAAATCCACCTTATTGCAGATATTATCCGGGCATTTATCGCCATCTGAAGGGAATGTTGATTTTTACTTTTCGGAAAAAAAAGCAGAACGCGAGGATGTATTTCGCCAAGTGAGTGTAGCAGGTCCGTACATGGATGTGATTGAAGAATTTACTTTGATGGAGTCGCTGCGTTTTCACGGTCAATTTAAACCTTACATTGGAGGCTTGAAACCGAGCGATTTGATAGATATTTTAAATTTCTCCAAATCCAAAAACAAAGAAGTCCGTTTCTTTTCATCCGGCATGAAACAACGCCTCAAACTCGTTCTCGCCATTTGCTCCGACACGCCACTTCTCCTACTCGACGAACCCACCACCAATCTCGACGCACAAGGCATAGCATGGTATCGCGACCTCATCCAACAATACGCACAAAACCGCACCCTCATCATCGCTTCCAATATTGAACATGATTATGATTTTTGTGAGACTTCGCTGAATATTTTGGAGTATAAAACACGGAAATAAACGAAACGTAGAGAAAATTCATGAATTTTCTCTACGAGTGTAAGAGCATACAATTTCCTATTTGGTTTTGGTAAGCCCGTTGAGTAGTTCCTCACATTTATCCTTGTATTTGTCAAATAGTTTTTCGGCAGTATAACTCAATACCTGCGTAGTTCCGTTTTCATTCGAAAAATAGTAGCCGAAGTAAGTAAAATTCATACCTTGAACTTTTGCATCAAACTCTAATTGCAGTACTTCCAAACCGTTTACAGTTCTGAATTCTTTGTGAATGAGCGTAAATTCATCCGCCATAGCTCTGGTATTTTCAATCACCACATCCCCCAAAGTAGTAAGCGGAATCTCAATTTCCTCTGTAATCAACAAGGTATAAATATTACCCGATTCATGTAAAATTTGGTATTCCGCTTGCGGATTAATCTTGGATTTTTCAAATTTCCATTCTTTTGAATTTAGCCAGATACCGGAGTCAGTTTTAGTACTTTTGAGCAAAAAATCAGCTTTTTCGTTCTTCGTAAAAACCATCGGATTTACTAAGATGGTGTCAGTTTCTGTGGTGTCCGGTGCTGCATAAGCCCATGTGTTGTTATCGTATAAAATGACTTTATCACCTGTTTCGGTGATTGCATTTATTTGAGCAAAAGCAGTATGAGTAAAAATCAAAAGGAAAACAAAAATTGAAAAGTGTTTCATTGATAAATTTTTAGTGTTAAAAATGATTAGAAAATGACACGCAAACATGTGCTTACATGCCATTTTCTGCAAAGTTACGCATTTTCCTTGATTCTATCAAAATCCTCAAACCCGCGCTCCAACCGCTTCGCCACTTCCTCCTCATCCAGCACCGACATCACATCAAAAATCGACGCCCCTTTCGTCGTACCTGTCACTGCCAATCTAAGGAAAGGAAACACCTGTCCTGCGCCCAGTTCATTTTCCTCCATGAATTTCTTGACATGCTCCTCGATATTTTCCGGCGTAAAATTGCGGAGGCGATTGATAGTTGATTTCAGGTCGTGCATCTTATCGCGATTTTCGGGCTTCCACTTTTTACGAATGATTTTTTCATTATCGTACTCCGTTACTTCCTCGAAAAAATAACGACTACTTGCCCAAAAATCATTCAAAGTTTCGAATCGTTCGCGCATCAAGTCGCAGACTTTAGCAAGATACTCATCGGTGGGTTTGTGTCCGCGCCCTTCTACGTGCGGACGCACAAGCGCAGCCAACTCCGCCGCATCCGTCTGCATGATATACTGCTGATTAAACCACTTAGCTTTCTGAATATCGAATCGCGCCCCCGATTTATTGACCCGCGCCAAATCAAAGGCATCAATCAATTCCTGCATACCGAAAATCTCCTGCTCCGTCTCCCCCGGATTCCAACCCAAAAACGCCATAAAGTTCACCGTAGCCTGCGGCAAAAAACCCTGCTCACGGAAACCCATAAACAAAGCATCTTCCCTTTTATCCATCCAATCCAATGGAAAAACGGGAATCCCCATTTTCGCGCCATAGCGTTTGGAGAGTTTGCCTTTGCCATCCGGTTTGAGTATCAAGGGCAGGTGGCAAAACTCTGGCATCGTATCTTCCCAACCCAAATAACGATACAGCAAAACATGCGTCGGCGTACTCGGCAACCACTCCTCGCCGCGTATCACATGCGAGATTTCCATAAAATGGTCATCCACGATATTTGCCATGTGATAGGTTGGCATT
>CALHBW010000136.1 GCA_937930625.1 uncultured Saprospiraceae bacterium
GCAGGAAATCGGCAATCCTGAAATCAATATGGATGTCATCAAATTGGAAGTAGCTCCAAAAATCGCGGTCTATACACCCGATGTCAATGCAAAGGGCGAAACCATCCAACCTTGGGACGACGCAGTGACATTGGTGCTGACCTATGCGGAGATTCCTTACGAAATAGTTTATGACACACAAGTACTCGAAGGCGAATTGCCCGAATACGATTGGCTGCATTTGCACCACGAAGATTTTACGGGACAATACGGTAAATTTTACGCCTCGTACAAAAACCACGCTTGGTATCGTGACCATGTATCAAAAATGGAAGAATTGGCTACGAAGCACGGTTTTGAGAAAGTTTCTCAACTCAAACTCGCCGTTGTGAAGAGAATCCAAGAGTATGTAGCAGGAGGTGGTTTTATGTTTGCCATGTGTTCAGCAACAGATACTTACGATATTGCGCTTGCAGCAGAAGGTCTAGATATTTGCGACCATATGTATGATGGTGACGCACCCGACCCTGCTGCACAATCCAAATTGGATTTCTCTAAAACCTTCGCGTTTAAAGAATTTACCTTAAAGAAAAATCCTTTGGAATATGAATATTCGTCTATTGACGTGACGCGCGACAGAAAAGTGCCGATGAAAATGGATTACTTCACGCTGTTCGATTTTTCGGCAAAATGGGACCCCATTCCTTCCATGCTCACACAGTGCCACACGCGCACGGTCAAGGGTTTTATGGGACAAACAACGGCATTCAAAAAACGCGAAGTCAAATCCGGCGTACTCGTACTCGGCGAAAATAAATCTGCCGGAGAAGCCCGTTATATTCACGGCGAAGCCGGTTTCGGCACATGGACTTTCTACGGCGGACACGACCCCGAAGATTATCGCCACCTCGTACACGACCCACCGACAGACCTTAATCTACACCCCAATTCTCCGGGTTATCGTTTGATTTTGAATAATATTTTATTCCCCGCAGCGAAAAAGAAAAAGCGTAAAACTTAAACAACCTCAACTGCAACTGCAACCTCAACTACAAATTCAAATTCAATAGAAATGGGGTTTGAATTTGTGGTTGAGGTTGCTTTTGAGATTGAGATTGAGGTTGTTCTCCATTTCCTACCTAAAGTATTTTTATTCAACAAACAGCTACTCACATGAACCACCGCCTGTATGTCGTATTATTTTTTGGGTTAAATATTTTTTCAAATGCAATTTTTGCACAAGAAAATATAATACGTCTGCGATTGGATGAAGTTATTGAACGCGCACAACAAAATGCACCCGAAGTACGCCTTGCCAAAGCACGTCTTGACCGCAGCCGAATGATCTATAATGACCAATTGCTGGCATTGAAGCCCTTACTCCGGTTGAATGCACAACTACCTGTTTATAATCGCGTTACATTTCCCGTAACACAGCCGGACGGTACGCAACTCTTCAAAAGAAACCAATCACTTTCCTCCAATTTTGATGTAGAAATTTCAAAGACGCTCGCAAGTACGGGTGGACGGGTATTTGCGAGTACGGGCTTGCGACAGCGACTTGATATTTTGCCTTCGGAAGATGGTGGAAATCGAAATTTTTATTTTTCAAACCCTATTTATTTAGGTATTTCGCAGCCACTTTTCGGGTTTAATCCATTTAAATGGGATAAAAAAATACTCCCAATGGTACTCGAAGAAGCCGAGCGCGAATATACGGAACAACTCGCCGATGTCGCCCAACAAGCTGTCACATTTTTCTTTGATTTGTACATTGCTCAATTGAATCTTGAATCTGCCAAACGCGATAAAAGAAATGCAGACGAATTGTATCAATTGGCACAAAACCGTTACAGTGTCGGAAAGATAGCCGAAGCGGATGTACTGCAAATGGAACTCGGTGTGATGCAAGCCGAAACCCGTGAGGCAAGTGCCGAACTCAACATTCAAAGCAGCAGTGCCGACCTTCGCTTTTTCTTGGGAATTGATATAGTAGATAAAATTGTACTTATCGTTCCCGGTGGCGTACCGCAGTATCTCATCAATGCTGATTTGGCACTCGAACAAGCAAGGTTTAATCGAAAATTTACCCTAACACAAAACAGGCAACGCATTGAAAGTGAACGAGATATTGAACGAATAGAAAAAGAAAACGGCGTAGATATAAATGTGCAGGCAGGATTTGGATTGTCAAGAAGTGATGCGAATTTGGGGAGAGCATACAGTTTGCCCTATGAAGACCAAGAGAATATTTCGGTAGGTATTCGTGTGCCAATTTATGATTGGGGCAGAGCAAAAAGTCAACGCCAAATGGTAGCAGCAGACCGCGAATTGTTGGAGTTGACTATTGAGCAGGAAAATATTAATTTTGAACGAAATATTTTATTGCGAATTCGTCAATTCGATATTATTCGCAGCCAATTAGCCATCGCAAAACGCACCAATGAAGTTGCTGAAAAACGTTACGACATTACCCAAAAACGCTACACCGTTGGCAAAGTTGATGTCACAGAATTGAATGTGGCACTAAGAGAACAAATCTCCGCCCAACAAAATTATACGCAAGCCTTACGCGATTTTTGGGCAGCACATTATGAGTTGCAGCGTTTGACTTTGTATGATTTTGAAAATGGGGAATCACTAGTCAAATAACGAATTACCCGTTGGACAAACGTAGGGACAGGTCGCGACCTGTCCCTACGTTTGTCCAACG
>CALHBW010000137.1 GCA_937930625.1 uncultured Saprospiraceae bacterium
TCACTACCCCAACTTAAAAAGTAGGACACATTGCCGAATCATTTTCATCACGTCCCATATAGGTCAATGACAATTCAAAGCCACCAAAGCCGCTACTCGAAGGAATCAAGGTCGAAAGATTGGCATCCGAACTCAAACCAACGATAAAAGTCTCCGTTTCAAAACCCACCAAAAATACGAAGGCATCCAAAGCCACAGCACTTCCTGCATCCGTTACCGGGCGCAACCAACCACCTAAGTGAAAAGCTGTATCGTAGCCTAAGTGGAATTTCAAATTCGTACCAATATTGGCTTCGAGTTGGTTGCCTTGCATATATACAAGGGCGCGTGGGACGAGGTTAACGCGTTCATTCAGAGGAAGTTCGCCGCTTGCATAGACCGTAAAACGCGGTGGAAGGCGATTGGTGAGTTCTTCGTCGAGTGCGACATTCGGTGCATTGGCATGAAAGATACTCGCGCCCCAATTGAAGGCGTAATTATCACGCGGCAAATAGGTGTAATTGATACCTGCGCTAATGTCGGCATAAGTGCGATTATTCGTGGGAAGGTCTTCGCCTGTTTGTAGGTTGTAGCCTTCTGTACCGTCGAATTGGTCGTTGAAAGTGAGGTTGTTATAGTTGATATTTTTCTGTGCTACTCCGATATTGAAGCCTGCACTCAAAAAACGTTTTTTCCGCAATCCCAAACCTTTATGATAGGCTGCCGATACCGCCAATTGATTCGTACTGACATTCGTAGCACCGCCTTTATCGCCAAAAAAATACATTCCAAAACCAAGTCCATCCGTGAGGCTGTTACCGATTTTTGTACGAATATCAAAACTCGCCTGAATCGTTTTAAAGGAATTATCCATGACCGTCTGCCATTGATTGCGATACTGCGCGGTAGCACGATATTTACCTGACATCGAACCGGTTAGGGCAGGATTGAGTGTCAATGGCGCAGCGTAGAATTGGGACAAATGGTGGTCTTGGGCATTACTCGCTACTGCAAGCAATAGCACCATTCCTAATATCAAAAATTTCTTCATCTATGATGTGTTGTCGAATTGTTGAGTTGACGAGTTATTGAATCGTGTGTTGTAGTTTTGACACCGTATTTCATTATTTACCCGAAGTAAATCTCTTGTCTCTTTTCTCACCTCTCTCGTCTGATAGCGCAAATATACTTTTTGTCGGCTATTAGTACGCTCATTTTAGGTAACTTGTTGTATGATAGCTTGAAAAATTACTACTTTTAGGGCTTTACACGATTCATTCATTCAAAATTCATTCATTCAAAATTATTATGGTAGAACGTCCGCCGCTTTCCGCGAAAATCATCTTTGCTATTGGTCAATTGGGGTGGTCGTTAGCGAGTTTCGGGGGATTAAATTTGCTGATTTACTTCTACATGCCGCCGGAAGATGGGAAAACGGATTTTCCTGATTATATTTTTCAAGGTAATATACTTTTAGGAGCGACTATTATAGGCTTAATCGCTTTTGGCGGACGGATATTCGATGCCTTTACCGACCCCTTTATCGCCAATTTGTCGGATAAAACGACGAGTAAATTTGGCAAACGCAAACGCTTTTTGGCGGTGGGCGCAATTCCTTTTGCGCTGTTTTCGGTCTTGGTATTTTATCCGATTGGCGGTGCAGATACGATGCTCAATACGGCTTGGTTGGTGTTGATGTGTGTCTTGTTTTTCTTCTTTTTTACGGTCTATGTCGTGCCTTATAATGCGCTGATAGGGGAGTTGGGGCATCATCCGAAAGATAGGATGTTGATTAGTACTTTGATTTCGGTGGCATTTGCTTTGGGTTTTGTTTTGGGTGGAATGGCTTATGCCATGCAAGAATATTTTGAGGGAACAGGTATGGCTTCTGCACCGGCTTTTCAAACTTCGGTAGCGATATTGGCGGTGATTGCATTGGTGTGTATGCTCGTTCCTGTATTTTTTCTGGACGAAAATCGCTATTGCAAACAAACAAATTCGGCGATAGGCTTTGCAGAATCAGGTCGCATCGTTTGGCAGAATACCAACTTTCGATATTTCGTTTTTTCGGATTTAACGTATTGGGTATCAGTCACAATCATTCAAACAGGTGTAATTTATTATACGACAATCTTATTGGGATTGGGAAAAGATAAAGCGAGTTGGTTTGGTTTGGGGGCTTTCGCTTTGAGTTTTTTGCTATATATTCCAATTAATTTTGCGGTAGCTCGTGTAGGTAAAAAGAAACTCATTAATTTGGGTTTTCTATTATTTGCAACTACATTTCTACTCACGTTCTTTCTTGGAAATTTACCCTTACCTCCGATAGCACAATTGATAATGGTGATTATTTTTGCAGCCTTTCCTTTGGCGATTTTTGGTATCATTCCCACCGCGATTATTGCCGATGAAGTCAATCTGCAAACCGACGAAAACGGCGATTCGCAAGCTGCGATGTACTTCGGTTTCCGTACATTTATGATGAAACTCGGCGTATCACTTGCTCTTCTTATTTTTCCAACTTTATTGAATTTTGGTAAAAGTGTGGACAATGATTGGGGGGTACGTCTGACAGCTATTGCTGCTTTTGCGTTTTGTTTGTTGGGCTGGTTTTTATTTAGAAATTATAAAGAGGTAGTGGTTAATGGTTAATGGTCAATGGTTAATTTTTCGTTATTATGTTTTCGATTTGTAGAGAAAATTCATGAATTTTCTCTACAAATCGGACGGTTTATTATTATTGATTTATCGTTTTACAAATTTCTCAGTCAACATAATATCTCCACTTATTAATTTCGCAAAATAAAACCCTGATTGTAAATGACTTACATTCAATTGAATTTCATTTATATCGTCGAAATTACGCTTGTATTGTTGCACAATTTTTCCTGTAATATCCACTACTTGAATATGAATATCGTCATTCGTTTCTAATGAATAATACAAGGTAGCGCGGTCATCCACCAAATTTGGTACGACACGCATTTGGGTATTATTTATCGCATTTAAATTGGTATAATCCGGTTGGAAAATCAATGGCGAAAGACCGCCCGACAGACAA